>JAEZFR010000513.1 GCA_023417285.1 Bacillota bacterium | reverse complement strand
ATACTACCCAATAATAATATTCTTATTTGAGTATTCTCTGTAATCAAAGGAATAAAAATCATAAGGGCCAATATCGATCTGTATAATAGACATAGTAAGCTAATTAGCTTCTTCCTGCTTGTTAACTTTTCTAAAACAATTGGGGAGAATATTTGAACAGCGGCCGCTAAACTTGGAAGCGCTGCAATCATACCATTAAACTTACTACTTGCTCCTAGATATTCCGCATATCCAGCAAAAAAAGCTCCACTAGTAAGTACAAAAATACTATTGGATAGACATCCCTCAATAATAAACCTTCTTCTGCTTAATTCATAGTTTTCATCAGTGGTTTTGTTTGATGTAAATCGGGGCAGATGTACCCTGTTAAGTTTCATATAACCACACCTCTTGAGTAATAAAAATTATTTCTGCTTACTTGCCCCATATTCAAGGTCTAAGTAAATGAGAACAATAAATCTTTGTAATATTAAACTGCCTATAATTGAAAAGAAGGATGCTATACATGCTGAACCAAAAGACCCACCTGCTAAAAAAATTACCTGAGGGAGCTTTATTAGAACAAAATAACCAAATAGCACTGTAAATATGCTCTTCTTTCTCCCCACCGTAAGCTCATAGCTATTATTCATCGAATCAAAAACTAATGACCTAAGGTCTAATACATAGCAGAAAGAAAAAACAAACATTATATAAAGAAATATGCCAGGCAATATAAAGAATGATAGACCTACACCAACTGTTACACCGAAGCATATGTTCAATAGAATAAGCCTGAATAAGTACTTAAATACCCTTTTAAAGCTTGCCTTGAAAGAACTATCTCTACCTGTTTTCTCTGCAATAAATGAATACATATAAACTGAATAAAAAATATTAGACACTAACTTTACTATTAGCGATATCCCTGTAGTACTAAGCAAAATATACAATGCTCTTTCAACAGATTGTACATTTATATCACTTCCAGATGATACCAGGGATGTAAAAGCAGAGTAAATATCTTGATTTGAGACAACATCCAAGACCTTATATTGAATAAAGTTTGCGGCAACCTGTATTATAAGTACAACCAAGAATATAAATTTTACCAGTCCATCACTTTTTAGTTTGTGAAATTTTATACCTTCTGACAAATACTCTAAAAAATTTCTTATCTTGTTTTTATTTTCTATTTGCATGAATAACCTCTCATAATAAACCTTTGTTGTATTAGTCTATAGTGCGGTGTTGTATTAGTCTATAGTTTGGTGTTGTATTAGCCTATAGTCCGGTGTTGTAAGTAATTTATTTTTCTATTTATCTAAAATTGCTTTATATAACTCAAGTTTTTCATCGTCAGTTTTGAACATTCCAAAATAATTAGCTACCTCTATACCAAAATCCACGAAGGATATTCCTTTAGAAGTAATAACATTCTTATCCCTAACCACTCTTTCATTAACAAAGTTTTGTCTCGGGAACGGATCTTCTTCTTTAAAGGCTGCACGTCTCATTTCATTCCATTCCACAATAGAAGTAGTATACTTAACCTTATCAAGTATCCCCGCTTTTGCAAAATACCTAGGACCAGCACAAATTGCGGCTAATAGCTTACCCTGCTGGTAAAACTGGTTGATTAGGTCTAGAATCTCCTGCTTAACAACCGGATTCCAGCCCCCAGGAATAATTAATCCTTCAAATTCATTAGCATCAACCTCTGCGATTGTGGTATGTGGCAGGTATGTAACACCACCTTTGCTAACTATTGGTGACTTATCATATGCTGCAACAACCACCTGTTTTTCTAATTCATTTCCTAGCAAATGAGTAGCATAGGTAAACTCAAAGTCTGCCATATCATTATAAACAAATAAAAGTACTTTTCCCATCGTTAATACCCCCAAAAAATAATAGTAATATAAGCCATAAAATATCTAAACTACCTGGTAAGGTTTTCAAGCATTGTAAGGTATTCTACTGCATCACTTGTACAAGTCCCACACATTTCAAAGGACGGTTTTAGGCTTGAGCACACGTTTGGACGCAAATGACTTCCAAATAGCTTACACCTATTGCTTTCATCTAACTGAATGCAACGTGTAAAAGCAAGCTTACCATTTGGCATTCCAGGAATGCTCGATGAAATTGAAGGAATTATGCAACATGCTCCACAGCCAATTCTACACTGCATTGTTGTCTCCCCCAGAAAGTTATTTCCACTGTGAATATGGATTAACACAGAGGTATGAATTATAGTACCTTGTATCATCACTTACTTCTAATCCTAGCCACTGTGGCTTTTCAAAAATCTGTTCGGTATCCTGAAGTTCAATCTCGGCTATTACAAGTCCCTCATTATCTCCAAAAAATTCATCCACTTCCCATTTCTGACCATTATTGAAAACTAAATATCGCCTTTTTTCTATCAAAGGCTTAATACAAAGGTTGTCCAATAATTTCTGTGCATCTTCAAATGGAATCTCGTATTCAAATTCCTGTCTAACACAATCCTTGGTTATTCCTTTTATAGTCAGATAACCTTTGCCATTATATACCCTAACTCTTGTAGTTCTATTGGGGTCAACAGATAAGTACCCCTGTCTTATAGTAAAATATGAAGAACCACGTTTAAATTCTGAACCAATTACTAGAAACTTCTTCTCTATTTCAAGCCCCATATTATTCCTCTATACTTTTTTATTGGTGCATCAATATAAATTTATATTTCTCTTTATGGAAATTAAATTGTGACATCAAATAAATTATATCCTCTATATAAAAAATAGACAAGCAAATAGAGACTGGAATACTCAAAAATGAAGGGAGTAAATGTAAATAATATGTGAATATAAGCAACTGTTTCGGATAGTTTATGGATTTGTGCTTGTTAACGGCTGGCACTATCAGCCCCCGCAATTGTAACTTACCACTGACGAGAAATCGCCATGCTGGGCGTATACATAGAAAGAACTCGGTTACTACACCGAGTTCTTTTCTATACTAATAATTTTTTGACTATTTGGTTAATGATTTTGCCATCGGCCCTGCCTTTGGTTTTAGGCATTACAGCCTGCATTACCTTTCCGATTTCCTTTGCAGATGTTGCTCCAGTAGAAGCAATAGCTTCCTTAACTATTTCCTCTATCTGACTCTCTGTCAACTGCTCTGGTAGATATCTTTTTAATACCTCTATCTCAGCTTTTAGATTATCTATTCGATCCTGCCTGCCGCTTTTTTCAAAGTCAGGCAAAGTATCAATTCTTTTCTTAACTTCCTTAGCAATAATCTCTAATATACCATCATCGTCAAGGGTGACCTTTTGGTCTTTTTCAACCTGAAGCACTGCCGATCTGGCCATCTGAATAGCCTCTTTGGCAATAGCATCGCCATTTTTCATGGCTTCCTTTAAGTCCTGAATGAGCGATTCTTTTAGTGACATAATATTAATCTCCTGTTAACCGCTTCTTCACGTTATTATTTAAATTTTCTTTTTCTAGCTGCTTCAGATTTCTTCTTTCTCTTTACACTAGGCTTTTCGTAATGCTCTCTCTTCCTAACTTCAGCTAAAACTCCTGATTTTGCACAGGATCTTTTAAACCTTTTGAGAGCACTATCCAAAGACTCATTCTCTTTAACTCTAACTTCAGACACACACTTCCCTCCCTCCGATGGTAACAATTGTGCCAAGAATAAGCCGTAGTACCTTCTTCATATTTAACAGGGAATAAGCTAAATACAGCACACAGTATATTATATATTAACTGCCAAAAATGTGTCAACCATTATTTAAAATAAAAGTAAAACTTATATCCCCTATACTTTTTAAAGAATATCCATACCCATTGGCTTTCCGCCTACAAGATGATAATGCATGTGAAGCACTGTCTGTCCTGCATCTTGACCACAATTATTAATTATTCTATATCCTGATTCTGCAATACCCTCCTGCTTTGCAATAATGTTTGCAGCTAAATGAATATCCTTCATTACATCAACATTTTGCTCATTTAAATCATTGTGACTCGCTATGTGC
>JAEZFR010000401.1 GCA_023417285.1 Bacillota bacterium | reverse complement strand
ATTTGTACATGCTTATCACAAGTATTGTTTTATTATATCTTAGATGATCTTATAAGCAGAATTATTTTGCCAGTAACTATAGTTAACCTGTCATTAAGAATATTGCTTGCATTTGGTTTATTTGTTTTTCTTTGCTATGCTTTAGATAAGAACATTAATAATGTGTTTGTTGATATTTTAGCTGTATTATATTTGTGTGTTGTTTTGGCGTTATCAACGATTAGAGGATATTCAATCTACGGGGTAAATATTAATCCACTTACAATTTTGGATGATTTCAAAAGTTACTTTACTCATACATTACTAATTCTAATAGGTAACTTATTGATTTATATGCCACTTGGGGTACACTTAAGACGTAGGCTTAAGATTAGCGATTGGAAATTATTATTGGTATTTTTAATTTATATTTTTAGTTTAGAGATTATTCAGACCACTATACATGTAGGTATCTGCGACATAAATGATATTATAACAAATGCTTTTGGGTTTTACGTTGGAGTAGCTCTGTTTAATATAAAAAGATGTATTTGGGACGAGAAAAAAAGATTTTTAGGATAGCACTTCATAGAGCAAATGTGGGGTTTTACAAATTTAAAACCAAACAACGGATTTTTGTTAGTTTAACATGTATATGACAGTGCATGCAAAAGTTTTCCTACAATTAGTGAGCTAGATGCTTTCATAAGCAAAACACTTTATAAAGCATTTTAGGATATGCAATAAAGCTGATTTGCCTTATATGACGCGATATTTAAAAGATTTTAATCATGTTTGATAAATTTTTAAGAATAGAAAATAGAAATTCAGGTGTTAACTACATGTATAATGAAATATTTAAAATTGGTCCCATAACAATACGTGGATATGGCTTGATGATATCTATTGGAGTATTATGTGCATTGTTTGTATTGCTTAAACGAGCAAAGAAAAAGGGAGTTAAAGAGGATACTATATATACCTTGGGGTTTATTGTTCTTTTGTCTGGAGTTATTGGAGCAAAACTTCTTTACGTATTAGTTGAGATAAAGACAGTTATTAATTATCCTTTGCAAATTTTATCTGGAAATGGATTTGTAGTATACGGAGGTATCATTGGTGGATTATTAATGGGAATGGCGTATTGTAATTTGAAGAAGTTGGATTTTCTACTGTTATTTGATTTAGTGATGCCTTCAGTAGCATTAGCTCAAGGATTTGGACGAATTGGTTGTTTTTTTGCAGGCTGCTGTTATGGATCTGAAACAGATTCAGTTATAGGTATTGTATTTCACAATTCATCAATTGCACCTAATGATGTAAAGCTTTTACCAACACAGTTGTTTTCTAGTGCAGGAGATTTTCTGATTGCCACCTTTTTGATATTGTACGCAAATAAAGCAAAAAGTAAAGGGGAAATTGGTGCTTTATACCTTGTACTGTATAGCATTGGAAGATTTGTAATAGAATTCTTTAGAAATGATTACAGAGGAAGTATCGGAATTATATCAACTTCGCAGTTTATATCACTTGTGATTTTAGTAATTGGTATAGTAATGCTTATAAAAGTTAAAACTCTTTTGGGTAACAAGGATAAAGCCATATAATACATAAAAAATGTGATATAGTCTGAACAAAATTGTGCATAGAATATCAAGATAGAACGTAGATAATCCGTTATTATTTTGCTTGTAGGGGAGGTGAGAATGTGGATTGGATAACCAGTGTTCAGCAAACGATAGATTTTATTGAAGATAATATTGGCGACGACTTAAATATTGAAATGCTAGCTAAAAAAATATATACTTCTCAGTTTTATTTTCAAAAGATGTTCACAATACTCTGCGACTGCACTGTAAGTGAATATATTAGAAATCGAAGAATGACTTTGTCAGGCTATGATGTTATTGAAACCAATATGACTATTTTAGATATCGCTATTAAATATGGGTATGAATCGAATGAGAGTTTTACGAGAGCTTTTACAAGGTTCCATAGTATCACACCATCGGATGCAAGAAAAAATCAATCCAATTTAAATACATTCTCACGTATATCCATAAAACAAAATTTATCAGGAGGGAAAGTACTTATGAGCGATTTTAGCGAAAGAGGTTATGTAGTAAAAGAAACGGGAGCAGTGTATTATACCAACAATATGGATAAAACTTTAAAGTGGTTTAAAGATATACTAGGATGGTACGGCCAAATTGAAGCACGAGATGAAAATAATATTGGAACATATGGGTGTGTAAACAATATTCCAATAGAGTTTGAAGCACTTCATATAGCACCTTTTACAGGAATTCATTTGTTTAAAGGTGAGCCGTTGCAAATGATGGTAGGTTTTATGTTAGTGCAAGGAGTTGAACAATTATATAATTATGTTAAAAAGAATGGTTGGAATCAAATATCTGAAGTAAAACTAGAACCATGGGGAGGAAAAACTTGTTCTGTTATAACTATTGATGGAAGTGTATTATCTTTTTTTGAGTAATAAAAATCTAAATAGTTAATATTCATAAAAAAATTCACAAAAAGCATAGTCCATCAATAACAAATGATTGACTCCTATTGAAAAATAGGAGCTTTTTGTTTGTATTGGATCTAAGCAATGAGTAGCAGGTTAATATAAAGACGACAATCCATTCGAGTTTGAAGGTGTAAATTATCAATTGTTGGAAATTATATACTTTTATAGTATAATAATACTAATAAAAAGAAAGCCTAGTCTTGTTAAAGTGAGTACATTATAAGTGGGAAGTGTAAAATTTTCTAAGTAGATGGCCTTCTTTAAATATTAGCCCAAGTTTTAAATAAATTTGTAGGAGCCATGATGAATAAAAACTATTATAAAATATTGAGGATTTTAAATGTACTTTCAAATGTATTTTTTTATGGAATGATATTGTTTACATTAATATCACTAGTGGTGTCAGCAATTGCTATATACTATCCTAGCGATAGTTTTACTGCAAATAAAGGAAATAATAATTGGTTATTTAAGTTTAATATAACAGAGAATTTTTTTATATCAACATTAGTTCCATTTAATATTATTCAAGGGCTAGATTCTAGTATGTTTAGTGCCAAAGACGCCTGCATTTTTAATCTAGTTTATATAAGTACCTTTAAAGCTTCTATAATTGTTTTTGGTATTTTTCAACTTAGAAAACTACTTATATTGATTTCTAATTTTAAAGCATGTGATAAGCAAGACTTAATGATTGCCAAAGTATTAAATAACATAGGTTTGTTGGCAGTCATTTATTCATTGTTTGCAGGACTACTTCAGAATATTTGTTGTTGGATATTTGTAACTAAAATTTTTAGTTTAGATCTTACAATGATTAATTTTACTGGAATATTTGTTGGGTTAATTATAATTGCATTATCTGAGTACATAAAGTTAAAAAATCAAATGACAGATAGTATATAACTAATTGGGAGATGAGAATGTTTGGAAAATGACGCAGATAAATGTAACTGTCCAAAAACCAAATGTGTTCGTCATGGAAAATGCTCAGAATGTATCAAGTACCATGAAGGCTCAAAAGTACGTACCAAGCTGCAAAAGAGAAAAGAAAAGAACTTCTAAAGTTATTAGAACTAAATAATGTTACAGAATTGCAAAGTGGTAACGAAGAACAAAGAAAATTGAATTTTTCACGGGGGAGATTCGTATGGTCAGCATAGGATGTTGTGCTAGATTCAATAACCTTTATGAGGAAGAATCTGAATTCGCTGAAATGAATAATTTTAAGATAATGCAAGTTTGGTATGACAAAGATGGCATCAGAAATCATGAATGCGAAGAGAATAGGCTTGAAAAAATAATTCACGACGGTTTTCTGTAGTTTTAAAAACTTATTTGTAGTTAATTTGCCTTTTATTTTTCCTAAAAATAGAAAGAATAATGGGATTAAATAATAGTGAATATTGTTTTATTTTGTATTAATTGAATAAATAATATAATAGAAATGTGAGGGCAACTATTATGGCCAAAGCAGTTTTGGTTATTGACATGCAGAATATTTATGTAGGAGATTCCCATGCAAGATTTTTTAAGTATAACAACAAGGAGCTTATTGCTGCTGTAAATAAGGTGATTAAAGATAATGAAGGAAATTCGATTTGTTACATATTAAATATTATGAAAGATAATTTAATCAATAGGCTTATACCTTTTAAGACATTTGAAGGTAGTGAAAATGCAAAATTAGTGAATGCCATAGAAGTAGTATCTGAATTATTTTTTAAGAAGCATAAGGGCGATGCATTTTCTAATCCTAAGTTGAAAGAAAAGTTGGACGAATTAAATATTGATGAAGTAGAGGTAATTGGTATTGATGGTGGAGGCTGTGTGGCGTTAACAGCATTGGGCGCGATTAAGGCAAAATATAAAGTTACTATTAATACAAATGCAATAGGTACTATGTTTAGCAAACGTGCAAGTAAGTATAATGATAAACTAAATAAACTAGGAGCAAAGTTTATATAAAGTTTTCATTAAATCTCAAAATAGTTATTAAGATAATATGTAGTGATATGAGGGCGTTATATGAAAGCCAAGCATCAACTGCATGAACAAAAATGTTATTGTCTGTTTGAGCATAAAGGGCTAAGGTTTAAAGTCAAAAGCTAAAAACTATTTAAAATGTATTTATTGATGTTCATTTTAGTTAATGTTGTGAAGTAAAGTTTTTTATTGGGGTGTAGATATGCTAAAAACAAAACGGCTTGAATTAGTTGGGTTTGATGTTAAATATGCAAAAGATTTATATGAACTATGGGGGAATTTTGAAGTAATAAAATTTACATATATACCTTTATTAAGCACTATTGATGAATGTATTGATTTAATCAAACATCAAATAAAACGGACAGACATAGATTTTATGGACCGTTTTGTTATTCTGCTAAATAATAGGGCTATAGGTATAGCTGGTTGCATATGTAAGGATAAAGTAAATTCTATTTTTGGGCTTTATTATCAGATATCTAGAGTTAACTGGGGTTGTGGTTATGCAACTGAGGCTGCGAGTGCAATAATGCAATATGTATTAAATAAATACCCCAAAGCAATTTTCCAAGCAGAAGCAGTATCCCAAAATCTAGCAAGTACAGCTGTGTTGATGAAATTCGGATTTGAGCAAACACATATAGAGAAAAATGGATTTAGCCGAAACAATTATGAGCTTGACTTAATACATTATTCAAAAGATTAGTAGCATAAACAGAGCATAGTCATTGGAGGAATAAGACTTATTAACTTTTATATAATAAACCGAGCATCATTTAACAATTCCACACCCACAAGGTTTGGAGCTTGTGTCAAGAGTGTGCCGTACATAAGTCATTATAGAGGGCTGTGGCCAGTTAGGTGGAGTAGAAGTATGGAAAATTTATTTTTATTAAAAATTAATGAAGATATGATTGATGACTGTGTGGATTTGTTTATTGAAACATTTTCTAAAGAACCATGGAATGATGTTTACGAATCAAGAGAGCAGGTAGTAAAGTTCTTTAATAATCATTTTTACAATAACTACTTTGTTGGTTATGCTGCTTTGTTAGATGAAAAGGTGGTAGCCTTGAGTATCGGTATGAAAAAACCATGGATATTAGGTTTGGAATATTATATTGATGAATTTTGTGTTAGTGACAAAATGCAGGGCAGAGGTATTGGAAGTTGGTTTATAAAAGCAATAGAAAAAGATATAAAAGATCAAGGAATGAATGCAATGATATTAAACACTGAAAAAGATTACCCTTCGCAAAAATTCTTTACAAAAAACGGATTTGAAATACTTGGTGACTTGATAGTTCTTGGTAAATAACGTGGAGAGCCAACTTTGAGATTAAGGAGAAATAAATTGATTAACTTTAATAGAGATATTTTAGACGATTTAGTAAAAAATAAGATTACAATTGAACAAGTTCAATTTGGAAAGATAAAGATTGGTGAACCAATTGAAGCTATTGATATATTTGAAATAAACGATATATATATATTAAATCCATCATTGAATTCTTATAATTTTGAAAATTCAAATTATACAATACGTGAAAGAGTTGAACAGTTACATAAATTTGATGGATATATTCATCTTGCAGGAGGTCTTTCATGTTGCATAAAAAATCAAAAGGTTAGTGATTACAGAATTAGTAAACGATATATTGAGGGTATAACTCATTATACAAGAGAAGAAATAATTATGTTTAATGGAAATCCTGATTATGAATTAGAGGACATTAATCCATGGGGCATTGATGTTGATAACTATATTCTAGTTTATATCAATAAAAAACTAAACTTCTATATAAATCCAGAGAATAATAAGCTTAAGGAAATATATACAGCGGAATTAGATAAAAGTAAATTTAAGATGAGAGAATTCAAAGGCCCATAGGGATAGGCCTTCATCTATATGGATTTTAAGATGGCCATATAAACCAAGCACTGCGCAGAGACTGAAAGAGTTAGATTTGAACGAGGTGATCTCGCTCTGTTATCTGGGTTACCTCGATAAGCATGAAAAAGCAGATGATTTTTACAATGTTATGTTTCGCGCTTGTTTTTACTTCATGCCAAAAAGATACTTCTGTTGACGCTATTCAAAGCTCAAATAATAGTATTGATGGTATTATTGAGTTTGAAAAGGCATTAAAAGAAAACAAAATACCATTTAGTACAGAAGACATTGAGGAACAGGGCGAGTTTGCTGTTATTCCAGAGAAAAGAGCATTATTTATTATTGATGGTGAAAGAGTTATAGTTTACATATTTCCAAGTTTTGAAGATGCTAAAGAATATAAAAATCAATTCGATATAGGTGGTTGTAGTATAGGCAATAGTAAAATTTCATGGGCAGGCTTTCCACATTTTTATCAGAATTGGAATCTAATAATTGAATATATTGGTTATAGTGATGAAGTTGTAAAAAATCTAGAGAGCATATTGGGGAAAGAGTTTTCAGGGTATTATGCAGTTGGTAACAAAAGTCATCCGAAAAAGAATCAGAATTAGTGTTTAGTCTATTGGGCCCAACTCTGGAACGTCAGCCGTGCGAGACGTTATGCAGGTAATTTAAGAAAGTATGGTGATGGGAATGAGAAAGTATATTTCATTAATCATTTTAGCGTTTTTTACGGTTTTAATATTTAGTAGTGGAACGATTATGGAGTCAGAATATAATCAAAAACTACAAACTGCTAACGGCATGATAGAAAAATATAAAAGCGAAAATGAAATGCTTTCTAAAAAAGTATTAGATTTAAATAATCTTTTAGAAGAAAAGGAAAAGGTTATTAATGAAAACCCATTTACTAAAATGAAAACAATTTCAAGTTTAAGTTATATTTCATTGGCAGAAAAAGAATCTGTAGTTTATGTAGAGACATCAACAGAATTAAAAATCCTTCCCTATGATGATGCCCCAAGCATTAGGAATATTGAAGATAATACTTTAGTTACTGTAAAAGAAAAGGTATCCAATACAGGTAACTATGATGATCTAGATACAATTTGGTATAGAGTTTCAATCCCTGTTTATGACACTCCTTCGGATTGTATTGGATGGATTAAATTAAACCAAACTAAAACATATACAAAAGAGAATCAAAAAAATCTAAAGCAACCCATTGGTGTAAAAATTGGTGCCATTGGTTCAGAATCATATAGTGGTCAGCCCGATTTTGATAATATAAATTTAAATAGAGTTTTTGATTATGAAGGAATAGGGAAAATTGTGAATGAACAAGGTGACTATGTTCAATTGTTATTTGCAGGTGCACAGGAGATATGGGTTAGTAAAAATGATTTAGTATATCCTAAAATCCCTTGATTACTGCGCATGACAATTCCTTTTTATATTAAAAAATATATCAATTGTTCTAAAATGTTCTCAAATTAATAAAGTGGAAAAAGAAGATGAAATTACTATAGATGTACTGGTGTGAAAGAAAGTTAACTAGGGGAAAATGTATGTTTAAACATATGGGAACTCAAACTATTGAGACTGAAAGGTTGGTACTGAGAAAATTTAATGATGGCGATGTAGATGATATGTATAATAATTGGGCATCAAATCCCAAGATTCAGTTGGAATATGGGGAGCCAGTTTAT
>JAEZFR010000324.1 GCA_023417285.1 Bacillota bacterium | reverse complement strand
GAAGGAATATTTCTTGAAGGAAAAGGACAATTACGCAGATATTCTTGCAAACAATAAAAAGAACATAACAGGAAAGCTATCAGATGTAGCAGCATCCTTTAACATGGATAATACTACCTTTGCAGGTTTCCTAGATGGAATAAATACAAGTCTCGTAGATCAGATTGATCTCGAATCACTCACAGAGGATACTGAGTTGGATATTGAGATAGATTATGAGAAGCTTTATTACAACATGCTTGACGCAAAGGCTGATTGGCTGTATGGACTTCCTGAATGGGATGGAATTCTCGACGCAGAAACCAGAAAGAACATTACTGCTGAATACAGAAAGGCTAATATGGCAGTAAGCAATAAGGTAGGAAGAAATGAAGTATGTCCATGCGGTTCAGGTAAGAAGTACAAGAAGTGCTGCGGCAAGTAATAGCCATAAGTAATTAAATAATTGCTCTATTAATGCTGTTTTAAATACCGAATATACGTACAGAAACAAATGCTCTATTAAGTAATAAGAACTTAACAGGGCATTTTTATTTGTAATAAATGAAGTATAAAAAGTTTGATGATTTTTTAACACTTTTAACTTGCATATTGAATGGAAATATTATATAATTACCTTAGTTTATCGAAAGAATTGAAATATAAGAATTTGTAAAATTCATTAAATTCAAATGAATTTTAAGTTCTTATTATTTTTTTTATTAGGGGGTTAGTTATGGAAAAGAGATTAAATGATTACGTTGACAAAATGGTGGATGTTGTTTCCGATTTAAACAAGATTGACCCAGAATACTTTACAAGATATAACGTTAAAAAGGGACTTAGAAACAGCGACGGCTCAGGTGTTTTGGTAGGCTTGACTGAAATTGGGGAAGTACATGGATATGTCATGTACGAGGGTGAAAGAAAAGAGGATGAAGGTAAGCTTATTTATAGAGGAATAGATGTAGTTGATTTGGTCAAGGGTACCCAGCAAGAGAAGAGAGCTGGATTTGAGGAAGTATGCTATCTGTTACTCTTTGGAGCGCTTCCCAATAGTGCACAGCTAGCAGAATTTACAAGCCTCATTGGTGGTTTGAGGGAATTACCTTCTGGATTTACTGAGGATATGATTCTTAAGGCTCCAAGCTCAGACATTATGAATAAATTAGCTAGGAGTGTACTTGTTAGCTATTCATATGACAGCAACCCTGATGATATTAGTCTGAAGAATATTCTAAGACAGAGTATTGAGCTTATTGCAAGGTTCCCAACTATGGCGGCATATGGCTATCAGGCAAAGTCCCATTATTATGGTGGAAAGAGCTTGTATATACATAATCCAAGGCCTGATTTATCTACAGCAGAGAATATTTTGCACATGATAAGGCCAGATAATAAATATACTCAAACTGAGGCGGATATCTTGGACTTGGCTCTTGTGCTTCATGCAGAGCATGGTGGTGGTAACAATTCAACCTTTGCTGCAAGAGTTGTTTCTTCTACAGAAACTGATACCTATTCAGCCATTGCTGCGGCTGTTGGTTCATTAAAGGGGCCAAAGCATGGCGGCGCTAACATAAAGGCAATGGCGATGCTAGAAGATATAAAGCAGAATGTATCCGACTGGTCAGATGATGATGAAGTTAAGTCTTATCTGGAAAGAATGATGAACAAAGAAGTATTTGATAAAGCTGGTTTAATTTATGGCTTAGGCCATGCTGTATATACACTTTCGGATCCTAGAACTATTCTTCTTAAAGAAAAGGCTCATGAGCTAGCTATTGAGAAGGGCAGAGAGAGCGAATTTAAGCTTTATGATGCTGTTGAAAGAATTGGTCCCGAAGTATTTTGCAAAAAGAAGGGTTCTACCAAGAATATCTGCGCAAATGTTGACTTGTATTCCGGTTTTGTATATGACGCATTGGGAATTCCAACAGAGCTGTTTACTCCGCTCTTTGCAGTATCAAGAATAGTTGGATGGTGTGCTCACAGAATTGAAGAGGTAATATGTAATCAAAAGATTATCAGACCTGCCTACAAGAGCATTTCAAGTAATAAGAAGTTTATACCATTAAACGAAAGATAATAAATAGACCTGTTATAGCTCGGGACGTTGATACACTCCCGGGCTATTCTTATATAGTAATTAAAACTTTTGTAGTACGTGATGGTCAGTGGTCTTTAAATTAGTGTAGTCTCTAAATGTTCTGTAGTCTCTAAATATTCTGTGTCTCTAAATATTCTGTAGTCTTAATTTCAGAGTTCTTTAGCTTCTGTATACTAAGATTCAGTAAATATTTATAATGACAAAACAGATTAAATAAATTATCATATTCTTGAACGTGAAAAGCAGAAAATTATTTTTCTTTAATAAATGTATAATTAATATAAAGTTATATGGAAAAAATATAGTTTATTCACACTGTACAATAATGCCTAAGAATTGAAAGGAATGGATATTTTAATATGAGAAGAACTAAGATAATTTGCACACTTGGTCCCGCATCTGATAACCCTAGTGTATTAAGAAAGCTTATTCTTGGTGGGATGGATATCGCAAGAATGAACTTTTCACATGGTGATCATGAAGAACAAAAAAAGAGGTTGGATCAATTTAAGAAAGTCAGAGACGAGGTTGGGAGACCAGTAGCATTACTATTAGATACCAAAGGACCTGAGATTAGAACAGGTAAATTTAAGGACGGCATTGTTACCTTAACTGAAAGTAAGGACTTTATTCTTGTTAATGAGGATATTGTCGGTGATGATACAAAATGTACTATTACCTACAAAGAATTATACAAGGATGTCGACGTTGGAAGCAAAATCCTTGTAAATGATGGTTTGGTTGAACTAGAGGTTGCTAAAATAAAGAACAAGGATATTTATTGTAAGGTTCTAAACGGCGGAACTATAGGTGATCATAAAGGCATAAACGTACCTGGAGCTGAGATAAACCTTCCCTCAATGACTGAGCAGGATATTGAAGATATAAAGTTTGGCATAAAGAATGACTTTGATATTATAGCTGCTTCTTTTGTTAGAAAGGCATCCGACGTTTCAGAAATCAGAAAAATACTTGAGAGAAATAATGGAAGCGATATCTTGGTTGTTTCAAAGATTGAAAACAGAGAAGGTATCAAGAACTTTGATGAAATACTAAAGGTTTCGGACGGAATTATGGTTGCTAGAGGTGACCTGGGTGTTGAAATTCCAGTTGAAGAGGTGCCAATAGTACAGAAGAATATCATAGAGAAATGTTATAGAAATGGCAAACCTGTTATCACAGCGACTCAGATGTTGGATTCTATGATTAGAAACCCCAGACCTACTAGAGCTGAAGCTAGTGATGTAGCTAATGCTATATACGATGGAACAAGTTGTATAATGCTATCTGGTGAAACTGCTGCTGGCAAGTATCCGCTTGAAACAATAGCTGTTATGTCAAAAATTGCTGAGCAGGCAGAGAATTCAATGGATTATTGGAAGCGTTTTACAACCCAGCAGTGCGAAATGAGTGCAAGTGTTACCAATGCTATCAGCCATGCAACCTGTACCACAGCATTAGACCTAAAGGCATCGGCAATAATTACAGTTACTCAATCAGGGCATACAGCGAGAATGATTTCAAGATTCAGGCCAGCATGTCCTATCATCGCTACTACTACTAATCCTAAGGTTCAGAGACAGTTAAATCTATCTTGGGGAGTATTACCTTATCTTGTTGGGATGGCTAATACGACAGATGAAATGTTTGACATGGGTATAGAAAAGGCACTTGAATCAGGGCTCGTTAAAAATGGTGATCTAACAGTTATCACTGCAGGCTCCCCCGTGGGAATTAGCGGTACTACAAATATTCTGAAGGTGCACATTGTTGGAAAGGTTCTTGTGCAAGGTATGGGTATTGGTGGAAATACGTTTACAGGAGAGCTCTGCGTAGCACTGACACCTCAAGAAGCAAAGGAGAAATTCATTGATGGAAACATTCTTGTGACCTACTTTACTTCTAATGAAATGCTGCCAATTATTAAGCGTGCAAAAGCTATAGTGGTAGAAGAGGGTGGACTCTCAAGTCATGCTGCAACAGTTGGCTTAGCATTGGACATACCGGTAATTGTGGGTGCAGATAATGCAACAAGAATATTAAAGACCGGCTCAGTTGTTACCATTGATCCCGAAAGGGGATTGGTTTACTATGGCGCGAAGAGTTAATATATTATAACTAAGGGAAGGAATGATTGTTGGGTGGCAACGAAAAAGAATAAGAGCATAAAGACAATACCATTACTTGCACTTAGAGGGCTTACGGTTTTTCCTTTTATGACCATGTATTTTGATGTAGGCAGAGAAAAGTCCATTAAGGCATTAGAAGACGCAATGATTAATGACCAAATGATCTTTCTTGTTGCTCAAAAGGATGCCAAGATGGATTCCCCCAATCAGGAGGAACTCTATTCGATAGGAACTATATCAAAGGTAAAGCAGTTATTGAAGCTACAGGGCGATACAATACGAGTACTTGTTGAAGGAATTTCACGAGCTAAGATATTGAGTATTGTTCAGGAAGAACCCTGTTTTAAGGCTGAAGTAGAAGAGATTGCCATTGTTAATGAGCAGTTGAATGAAAAAGAGGTGGAAGCCCTTAGAAGGAGATTAGGCGCTGAATTTGAGGAATATACCAAGCTCAGCGGTAAAGTGCCTTCCGATATAGCTATGTCCATAGTTGAGATAGATGATATAGGGCAGGTATGTGATGTTATAGCAAATAATATACCACTAAAAGTGGAATACAAGCAGGAGATTTTAGAAGAGTTCCATCCCATGAGAAGGATGGAGAGGCTTCTGCAAATATTAATTCAGGAATCAGAAATTCTTGAGGTAGAAAAAGAAATAAATCAAAAGGTTAGAAAGCAGATAGATAAGCTTCAAAAGGAGTATTATCTTAGAGAACAGATTAAGGCAATACAGACTGAGTTAGGTGATAGGGAAGGCATTACCGGTGAAGTGGAGGACTACAGAAATAGGATTGAGGAAGTCAATCTCCCTGAGGAAGCCAAAAAGAAAGTCAATAAGGAACTCGATAGATTGCTAAAGATGCCGCAGGGTTCTGCGGAAGGCAGTGTAATTAGGACCTACATTGATTGGATACTGGATTTACCTTGGAACAAATCAACAGAAGAAATAATTGATCTCCACTTGGCTGAAGAGATTCTTGATAAAGATCATTACGGGTTAAAGAAGGTAAAGGAAAGAATTATTGAGTTTCTAGCTGTTCAAAAATTAAAAAATAACATGAAGGGCCCAATACTTTGCTTAGTTGGACCTCCTGGGGTTGGCAAAACCTCCATAGCAAAATCCATTGCAAAGGCCTTAAATAGAAACTATGTTAGATTGAGCCTTGGCGGAGTAAAGGACGAATCAGAAATACGAGGTCATAGACGTACCTATGTTGGCTCTATGCCGGGGAGAATTATAACTTCACTTAAGCAGGCTGGGTCGAATAACCCTTTGATATTATTAGATGAAATTGACAAGATGAGTAATGACTTTAGAGGAGACCCTGCTTCAGCAATGCTAGAAGTTCTAGATTCTGAACAAAATTTTTCATTTAGGGATCATTATCTTGAAATACCGTTTAATTTGTCCAATGTACTTTTTTTGACAACTGCAAATACTTTGGATACTATTCCTAGGCCGTTGTTAGACAGAATGGAGGTTATTAACCTATCTAGCTATACAGAAGAGGATAAATTAAATATAGCTTTGAAGCATTTACTACCTAAGCAGATAGAAATACATGGCCTGACACAAAGGAATCTAAGGATTAATGAGCAGGCTGTACGAGATATTATTAATTACTACACTAGAGAAGCTGGTGTGAGAACTCTTGAGCGTGAAATAGGTGCCATCTGTAGAAAGGTTGCTAAAGCAATTGTTTCGGAGCAAAAGAAATCTGTGACAGTATCTTCTCAAAACTTAGAGAAGTTCCTTGGAACAAAGAAGTATAGGTATGATCAAGCCCTAGAAAGAGATGAAGTTGGTGTAGCAACAGGTCTTGCGTGGACACCTGTTGGAGGGGATACTCTTTCAATAGAGGTCAATTTGATGCCTGGCAATGGCAAGCTTGAACTAACTGGACAGCTTGGGGATGTAATGAAAGAATCTGCAAAGGCAGCTATGAGTTTTATTAGATCTAACTGTAAACAGTTAAAAATTGATCCTGATTTCCACCAAAACAACGATATTCATATACATGTTCCGGAGGGAGCAATACCAAAAGACGGGCCTTCAGCCGGCATTACTCTTGCAACGGCAATGATTTCAGCTCTTTCTGGCTCACCGGTTAACAAAAAGGTGGCAATGACAGGGGAAATTACCCTAAGAGGTAGAGTACTTGCAATTGGTGGTTTGAAAGAAAAGGCTATAGCGGCACATAGAGCAGGGATTGAGATAGTAATTATTCCCTCAGATAACAAAAGGGATATTGATGAAATCCCCGAAAATGTTAGAAAAGCAATGAGATTTATTGCTGTTAGCAATATGAAAGAAGTACTAAAGCATGCATTATTGTAAATATTATTATTAATTTAACGTTCTAAACGCATAAGAAAGAAAATAGACATAGTAAAATTTTCTTCTTATGCGTATTTAAAACAAAATTTGCATATATGCAGGAATTTTGTAACTTTATAGCGAATATGTATTGAGTACAAATGACTAATTTTTTGGGGGTAGTTTATGCTGTCAGCATATGACATTTCAATAATTGCTACGATAATAGTAACTACACTTATAGCATTTTACTTGTTATATAGTGCAAAGGAGCTCAACCTAGGGATTGTGATAGCTATATCATTTGGTGCAGTTACACTGGGTATTCTTTTTAATCCTACATTTAAAGTTTTATTAGAATTTTTATCACAAAATATGAATTTTAATAGAAAATTTGCCTTGGTGTTAGCCTTGGTAATAATATTATTCATATTTTTGGTAGCAGTTCTGATATTGAGTTTAGTTCTATCTTTAGTTATTCCCAAAAAGTTCTTAAATATTGACTTAGGTAAATACATAGATAGGTTTATTTCTATGATTATTAATTTTTTCAAAAAAACAGCAAAATCTATAGATGAATTAAAATACAAGTTTAAAAAACCAGTTGACACTATTGAAATAATTGATAAAATGGGTATAGACGTGGAGAATAAAGAGGTAACTTCTGTCGATATGTCTATTGAAATGAAGGAAGATGTTACACACTCTCAAGCCTTAGATTTATTGGCAGCTGAAGCTTTAGTTGCTAAAGATAATGATGAAACAAAATCTGTAGAGGCTGAACTACCGTCAGAGCTTGACATTGCTGAGTTAATAGCAGCGATTGAGGAGGCTGAATCAGAAGAGGGTGAGTCAGAAGTAGCAATTGAAGAGGCTGAGCAACAGTCAGAGCTTGATATTGCTGAGTTAGAAGCGATAGTTGATGAGTCTTTAAACCAGCCAGATATTATTGTTGCTGACCGAGAAGTTGAGTTAGAAGCAATAGTTGAAGATGCTGAGCAGCAATCAGAGCGTGAGACTGTTGGACTAGAAGCAGTAATTGAAGATGCTGAGCATCAATTAGAGCGTGAAACTGTTGGGCTAAAAGCAGCAATTGAAGATGCTGAACATAAGTCAGAAGAGCAACAAACCAACAATAGTGATATCAAAGATAGTAATAATACGGCGATTGATAGTTCCGCCGATAACTTACATATAAAACAACTTGATTTAAGTAGTTGTATACTTAAAGCGATGGACTATAAGAATGCAGGCAGGAAATCTGAAGCTATAGAATGCTACATGACAGCTCTTGAAAAGTCTCCAAAAAGAGAAATGGTTTTCTGGATTGTATTGGACATATGTGCACTTTATAAGCAGCTTGGATTATCTATTCTTGCCCAGAGCATATTAGATGGTCTTGCTGTTCAATTCGATGGTGCAATTGCTCCAGAAGTAAGGGCGGAAATAATGAATAATTTAAAATAGATTATCATAATTTGACTTTTCTCTTTAAATATATGAAGGAGGTTCGTTTTGATGAAGAAGACAAAGGAAATATTAGGGTTGCCAATTATCAGTATATCTGATGGTGTAGAAGTTGGGAAGGTAAAATCAATAATAATTAATGCAGATAAGGGCGCTATCGATTATGTTGTGGTAGATAGCGGCATCCAAATATTGAGTGCTAGAGTAATTCCTACGGAGTATATTTTGGGTATCGGAGAATATGCTGTAACTATCGAAAATGAAGATGCAATTAATGATATAAGCATAATACCTGCTGCTATAGACCTTTTACAGAAAAATATTCAGGTTAAGGGAACTAAGGTTCTTACAAAGAAGGGCAGATTGATTGGTGAAATCGGGGATTTTTATGTAGATGATGAGGATAATTGCTCTATTATAGGGCTTGAGTATATAGCTGATATAACTAAGAAAGCAATTAGAATTATACCAAGGGAAAGTATTATAACTTTTGGCAAAAATCTTATAGTTGTTAAAGATGATGTTGAAAGCAATTTAATGGATTTTGCAACACAGCTTCCTAATAGCGGAAAAAAAGATGTTGAAATAAATATTGATAGTAGTGTTTTGGAGGAGTTGTCTCAAGAGGAAGATGAAGCGAGTGTCATATCTGATATGATGGAGATTAAACATAGAGAATACCTCAATGGCAAGAGAATAACCAAAACTATATACGATGCTTTGGGTAACGTACTAATAAATGAAGACGCAATAATTGATGACGAGATATTTGATATAGCAAAATTAAACGGTAAGGTAATAGAACTTGTAATGAACAATAGATAAATATATAAGGCTGCAATGTCACTGACATTGCAGCCTTAAGTTTTGTTAGATAATTCTGTCTGGAGTAAGCTGGCAATCAAAGCTCAGCGTTCCTCTACTAAAAATAACTGCTAAGTGTTTCAATAGCATTATTCTTGATAATTGGTTCTCCATATTCGTTAAGGTAACCTTCATAAAAATTAAGATTTCCCACTGAAACAGAATACTCAGAAAGAAGATTATCGATATTACTTGAAGAAGGGGCTATACCTGACAGAATAAGGTAGTAGCTATCCTTACATTTAAAAACTGCGCTATCTCCCGTAAAGGAATTTCTAATTCTTTTGGATAGACAACATAAATCTTCCAACGTCTTAAAACAATATATCTTTAAAGTTGAACAAATCTTGCTTTTCTTTTTCTTTTGACGCAAATCTGAGTTTTTGTATTTGCTTTTAATATACTTATGAATAGACTCAAATTCACCATCACCATCTATTTTGGTAATTGTAACTACAAATCCTTCTTCGTTCTCAGGAGCAGCCTCAAAAATTAACTGAGAATCACCCGAGGTAAATCCGTATTCTTCTTCTGCCTGCTCCATCATATCCCAGAATAGCTCTTGGGCAGCAGGTGAGTTATAGTTCAATGATGCCAAATCAATATTTCTTTCCTGAAGGTCAGTAATAGTAATAGTAACCTTCAACATGTTTTCATTCACCTTTTCAATTCTCATTTAATCACCAACTTACATTATAAATTTTGTTGTTATACAGAAAATAATTGAAGACTGAGCGTTGCTCTTATTTATTATTATACTGCCTGAATACCTATTTGAGAAGTAATATTTCTATATATTATACATACATTGGAGGACCAATTAATGGTACAGATAAATACAAACTAAAGTTACACTGTTTCAATATAAGATTTATCTAATATAGAGTATGAATTTGACTGAAAAAGTAAGAATAATGTGTGGGGATATGTTGTTGAAATATGTTATATAAAAATATATAATAACCTTAAAGATTATTTTTAAGATTAATGAAAGTAGGATACAGTAGTGGCGGGCATTATATTGGCATCACAATCACCTAGAAGGCGTCAATTGCTTGAGCAAATAGGTTTAAAATTTGAAATAATAACCTCCCAAATTGATGAGGTTATAGATACTGCTCTTTTGCCACATGAGGTAGCAATGTCCTTAGCAAACCAGAAGTGTCTTGATATAGCTGAGGAGGTTGAAGATGACTATATCATTATTGCAGCAGATACAATAGTTGTTAATAATGATAAAATATTAGGAAAGCCTAAGAATGCCGAAGAAGCATTTAAAATGCTCAATTCGCTCAATGGAGTATGGCATGAGGTAATAACAGGGATTTGCTTAATCAGGACAATAGATGGTAAG
>JAEZFR010000298.1 GCA_023417285.1 Bacillota bacterium | reverse complement strand
TCATTGCTATCCGTAAGACGACGAATCGTATCATAATCAGACGGCAAAATCACATGAAATTTTTCATGGAATTTCTCCTGCATCTCACTGGCCCATTGTGTTACTAGACCAGTAGGACATACCACTAAGATTCTACTAATGAGTCCACGACTCTTTAACTCTTTGATAATCATTCCAGCTTCGATTGTTTTACCAAGACCTACTTCATCCGCCAATATGTAGCGAATATTATTGCTCTCCATAGCTCGGTTAAGCACATGCAACTGGTGTGGTAACGGAATAATTCCACTTGCTAGCGATGAAAGAAAGCCACCGGCTGTTTCATTCTTGATTTTGGAAAGCATTGCCACATAGCGCAGATAGTTCTCATCAAGCAATTGACCATCACCGGAATTACTTAATTGTTCTTCTGTTGCCTTATATATCTGGCCTGTAGCAGGATTAAAAACCTTATAGGACACATAACCCCAAGCCTCAATTTTCTCCAACACTTGAACACTCGCTTTTTCTATACAGTCAAAAACGAAATCACCAGTTTCCATCTTTAAATCACTCCATTTAAGTAATAATATCTATTTGTCTATAGATTATAGGCTTCTCATCCTTAAATCTAATCGAATATCCTTTACACTGCATTCCCATAGAAATGCATTTCAGAAAAGTAGTTTTCATTTCATCAGTTATTTCTATACTCTTTGTTGCGGGATTCAATGCAATAATCAAATAGATTATTTTATACCCTTCTTCAAACAAACCTAACAATTGAGACATTTGTGCTTTCATCCTTTGTGACTCTATTGTTGGAAAGTACCCTATTCTTTTTTCGGTAAGCACAGTTTTAATCTCAATTACTGTTTCACTTTCTGGCAAATATATATCTGATTTGTAATCCTGGATTTTCTTTTCTCGCTGAATTCGTCTTCTTTTCCCAAGATAAGCAAATAATCTTCTGTGAAGCTGATTTTCTAACACATTATTTGCCTCAGCAAGGTTGAGTAAAACCCAACTCTGCTTTTTTTTCACTGCAAATAATCCATAATTCAGATCTGATTTCTTATTATCTATAGGTTTTAAACAAACGGTTTCGCCCTCTAGTGATATCAATTTACCCAGTTTACAAGAAGAGGGAACATAACATAGTTCTTTTCTCCCATCAATTTCAACTGTACAGAGAAATCTTGTTTTCTCTTCTCTAATGAAGATTCCTTTCACTAGATCATCCATAACCAGTTACACTCTTCCTAAACTGATATCATAGTACATAAGAAGGTTCGCATCTTCTTGTATTGTCTGTTCAGGCAAACGTTCAGCAATCTCGACAATTGCTTTATATTTCTTTTCCTTCCACAAACGAGAAAAGCCTACACGGATGGCCTCAGAACGGAACTTTTTCAGTTTACCTTTTGAGGCAAGATACTCTTCAAATTCTTTCCACAGATTCTTTTCTCTTAATTTAGCAACGTCTCCTTCTTTTGTAACATCAGGAATATACCAACGGGACTCATCATCTTGTAGAAAGTTTTCTTCTAATAAAACTTGTAATTCAGGCATAGCCTCAAATTTATCTACAGATTTCACTTCCTGCATGAATTTAGGTTGCAACTGTGCATAGGTTTGATGCTCACCAAAATCATCGTCAAGCTGTTGATACAGCCATGCTATCGCAGTTTTTTCATTTGTTACAAACAGACTGAACTGGATATTCTCTACTTCCGTTGTAATACGAGCTGTATCATATTCATTAATCTGACTTGGTAGAAAATACATATTATCCCTTTTTAAGAATTTTTCATCTAAGTCCCGATAGAAATCTGTCGCATCAATAGGGATAGGCAATCCCTGCATCATATGATATGCAACCATTCGATCAAACAACAGATATGCTTGTCTCTCTGAAATCAGTTCAATTTTTTTATTCTTAATAACAACAACCGGAATGTTTTCTAAATGCTGACGCACAAATTCCCATGCAGTTTCTACCGTTCCAGCATTAACAACAATCTCCCTTTTAAAGCTGTTTTTTGGTTTGTATGCTGAAATAACCAAATCCTGCTTCACAGCACTTGACGTTGTCACTTGTTTAAAACTACCTTGCTTTTTGTCAAGAGTCCTTACATCCGCAATGATAAATCCTGCTTTTTGTAATCCTTCCTGGATAGAATTCCATACAGAATTTTTGGAATTGTGAAATTCAACAGTCATCCAGTGATTCGGTTTCAAGATTCTGTAAAACTCAATAAAACATTGAGTCATAAGTGCCTGATATTCAGCTAATCCTTTACCTTGTACAGTATTACAAATTGCTTCTGCTTTATTGTTTGTTACAACTTTAAGCCATGCCTCCCACAAAAAACTTAATTCAGAATAATTAATATTGGCGCCAAATGGTGGATCAACAAAAATGTAATCTATCGAATCCCCCGGGACAAGTTCCTGCGTTGAACTATTTGTAGATAGAATACAATTGTCAGACTTGTAATCCAAGCAAGCTTTAAAAATCATTTCTGCTTTATTACACAATAAATTATATACATTATTTTCCTGATTAAGAGCTGGAATATATAAGGTTCCTGTGACAATTCCACCTTTACCATCTGTTCTAAATTTATACATTTTTGTAGCATTCTGAAGTACTGAGGTAAATATAAACTTCAACTTATTATCATCAATTTTTGAAAAGAACCTTGAAAGATACATTAGATTTCTTCTCGTATATAATTGATGGACATAATATATACCATTTGATCTTTTGGGTTGTTCTGTATTACACCCTTCTGGAAGTATTCCTATTGGATGCCAATCACTAATGTCCATTGAATCGATTTTTTCAATCATTTCAAGATCATTGGTATCTGGAGTCTTTGTATAACGTTTACCCATATAAGTATAGTTTATCAATGTAGGAACCATTTTTGATAATGTCACACTACTTTTTAGTGATGGATCATATTTTACAGTTTTTGCACGCTCAGTATTTCCTTTTCCTAGTTCTGCATGACAATAAGGACAATTGAATTTACTTTCTATTTTTCCTTTTTCTAAATCAACAGCCTCATTCCAAAAAACTACTTCTTCACCACAGTTAGGACATATCAAAACATCGGACCATATAATGTAATTAATTTTTCCTTTTGTTTCACCAGAAAAATTCAAAACCGATTGACCATGCTCTACATGTTCAGTGTCGTATATCCATCCAAGTTCCTCTTCTGTCTCATTGATCGCTTTTTCAAACATATTTCTCAACTTTAATGGATCAGTTGTAACATTATAATTTCTACTGATAAAAGTAGCAGCTGGAGCTAAATCATTTAGTATCACTTTTCGCTCACCAAATTGAATATGTTCTCCTATTTCATTATTCAACTGATGCTTTAACACTTCATCCACCATTCCACACATCTGCGCAGCAACACCCGTCATCCCAGTTCCAGAAAAACCGTCAAAAACAATATCTCCTGGTTTAGTATAGTGAAGAATATATCTCATTATTGCTTTATGTGGTACTTTTGTGTGGTACGCATGAGCCATATAGATTGGATCCGTTTTTCCTTCGCTAACATCTGAAGCATATGGTTCTCTATGGTAATTATCTGTTTCCTCATCATAAACCGTTCCATTCTCACGAATAAACTCCTCAATGAATGGATTTGGACATGCTGTATAATACGGCGCTTCTGAAAGTGCAATGATATCGTCATCTGAAGCAATGGGAAATCCCTCTATATGACGTACTTTATCAATATCCTCTTTCGTCAACTTTCTCTTTTCCAATGGCATTTACCTCTCAATCTTTTCTTTTCACAACAATGCGAAGTTTACTCTGGTCTTTACCCTGGATGTATGAATCCACAATAGTATTAATCTTGTTCTTAAAGGTTGCAACATCACAAGGACCAAGCTCATCCAATTTAGTCATGATGTCGTGTGTATCAATCACTACCGGCTCAAAGCCTTGCAGCAATGCCTTGATACTATTAACGAAGTGATCATCTACCTTCTTGGGTATTGTTC
>JAEZFR010000189.1 GCA_023417285.1 Bacillota bacterium | reverse complement strand
TAGTAAGCCTTAGAACTCTTTTATATGGCTGTAGCCAAACACCTCAAAGTAGTTTGCTACACCTACTCACCAAAATATATATTTACCTTGTTTTGTATCAACTTTGCCACCTCTTCTGCGGTTTTTTTACCATCGAAGAAATCCTTTACTCCCTCAGTTACAATTTCACCAATTGTTTTTTCTGAATAAGGGATAGTATTTAATTCGCCTATCATTTTATTAACCATATCAACATCCTTCTGTGTTAATGGTTTAATATTTCTACCCTTTTCTTTGTTGCTTTCATATACGTAATTTTGGGATATTTCATTAGCTGACATCGATTTTAGAGAATTAATGTTTACAGGAAAGTAATACATGTTTGGATCGCTTTGTATTTCATCTGAAAGTAAGAATTTAATAAACTCCCATGCCTCTGATTTCATTTGCGAATTATTGTTGATTGCATATGTTCTTCCAAGAATACAATCATTAGAGGTTCTTTTTCCACTGTAGGAGGGCATATCTAAAAACTCTACTTCTCCATTATTCAAACCCTGTGCATGTATTACACTCTGATATGTGCCGAAATAGTATCGATTAAAGCCTATCGTTCCTGGGTCTGTCATTTCCCATAATCTGCTTGATGTAAGTGTCGGACTGAATACATCCTTTGAAGAAAAATCTTTAGCAAACTTCAACATATCTACAAACTCCGGAGAATCGAAATTTGCTGTTTTCTTGTCAAAATCTATTAAAGTGGAATATTCACCGTCAAATATGTATGAGAAAATTTCTTCTGCGGTCATTTTGGGCAGGGCATATTGATCTGGCTTCCCATCTCCATTTAAGTCCTTTGTAACCTTTTGTGCTATTGAGAGAAAATCCGGCCAAGTCCATTTTGTACTGTCAATATTAAGACCTTCCTTATCCATAATGTTTTTACTTCCTCCAAATGCATTGAAGCTAAAGTTCATAGGCATTATGTATAAATTATCCTTATATTTGCAGGCATTCAATATGTTCTGACTATATTTGTTTATATCAAAACTAGTATCATTTTTGATAATTTCACTCAAGTTAGCTAGTACATTTTTATCTATAAATTTTTTGTAGGGTAGTCCTCCTATTTCCATGATATCAGGACCATTTCCAGCCATTAGCTCAGTGCTGATATTCTTCTGAAAGTCTTCTTCTGCCTTTTTAGCTCTATTAATTTCGTCCTCACTTGTGTTTGTAATAGCAGCTGAATAATCTTTTACTTCTACTTTTATTTCAGGATGTGCCTTCTTAAATTTACTTATAGCAGCTTCTATATATCTCTCAGAATATCTTAGTGATATATTCAAGGTATTCTGATCACTGGATTTTTGATTATCCTTAATGGGTGTATACTTGTATAACAGTGGAGTATATTTAGTACTTCCAGAGGACGATTCACTCTTGAAAGCTAATACATATATATTCTTATTTGAATCGAGGGCAATGTCGTAAATATAGATCCCAGAGTCAAGAAGTGAAGACTGCTTAAGTTCAAAGATATATCCTTCTATAGTGCCATCAGAAGAACAGGACAAAATGCCTTTATCAGTTAATATATACAGCTTTTTATTCTTGTGACTATATCTCATCTCTTTCATAGAATGTCCAGAGTCCAGTTCTTTTGTCCATATGCTGTCTTGTTTTTCAGCGCTACGTTTTTCAATAGATGAGTATCCTTTTTCACCCGAAACAGAACCAATAATAAGATTGTCCTCATCATCTATTTCGATGTAGTCGGTATTTTTTGCGGGGATGTCTTTAACCTTCTTTCCATCCTTACCGATAACCTCTATGTTCTTTCCTCTTATCAGTAGATATACCGTTCCTTTGCTATCTACAGCAATATCAGTGATTCCTGCCTGTTCCCCATTAAGGGTGAACTTACCTATATCAAATGACTTCTGCTTTTCACCCTTTGAGTTATAAACATCAAGGATATATTTAACCTCCCTGGTTTTATCTCCTTCATTTACATGAACATATTCTTCTCCGACTACATATCTATTATCTTGAGCATCGAGCGTAAATACAGGCCCAGGCGCATTATTCTTGAAATCTTGAAGCTTTTTACCAGTTTCATCTGCAATGACACAAAATGCTTCTTTTCCTCTAAAATCGGTTAAAAGTAGCTGATTTTTAGAATCAAGTCCCAGCTTATTCCCGGGTATACTAAGCCCTATTTTTGAGCCTATCTCTTTTTCTTCATACGAAGGTACATTTGCCATAGAGAAATCATCAGCATTTGCTTTTTCACCTTCATTGTTGCAGGCGCATGTGCCAAAAATCATTAGTACAACCATTAAAATACTAATTATACGTTTTTTCATACTGTCTCCTTTGCTAATTTTTTTCTTTATATTAGCAAAGCAATATGTATTTAATTTGTGATAGGTTTGTGTTTTGTATGAAGTTTTATTTATCTTTCCAAACTTGGGAGAATAAAGGTAAACCTCACTCCTCTTTCAACATTTTCTATTTTGTATTTAGCATTATGTTGATCTAGAATGCGTTTAACAATGTATAATCCAAGCCCACTACCCCCAGTCTGACGGCTTCTTGATTTCTCAACTCTGTAAAAGGCCTCAAACAGCCGTGGTAATGCTTCCTCTGGAATATGTACACCAGTATTGAGTACACTAAATTCAACCTCATGTTCAATTTGATGTACCTCAACATAGACTGTCTCACCAGCCTCAGAATAATGTGCTGCATTGGATATTAGGTTTGCTATGACCTTTTGCAATAGTAACTTGTCACCATTAATGAAAACATCTTCTTGGATGTTTTGTTGTAATAACAATTTCTTTTGTACTATCAATTGGGTATAATCCTCAATTTGCGTTCTAACAAATCTTGAAAAGTCAAATATTTTTCTTTGTAATGTAAATTTGGAGGAGTCCATGCGGGATACAGTCAAAATCTCCTGTACCATTACCTCCATTTTTTTAGCAACAGCCATCGAACGAGCCAGATACTTGTCTCTATCACAAAAATCACCTACATTATGGAGCATACCCTCTAGTTGTCCTTCTATTACTGTGATTGGTGTTTTAAGTTCATGAGAAACAGCAGTAAAGAAATCCAAGCGTTTACACTCCAATTCACGTTCTCTTTCAATGTCTTCTCTTAGGGCTTCATTAGCTTCTTGTAATTCCTCTAAAGTAGTAGATAGTTTTTGTGATAGTTCATTCAAACTATTTGACAATACTCCGATTTCATCTTTTCTCCCCACCTCACAGGACAAATCAAATTCTAGCTTTGACATTTTTGCAGAAATTCTGCTAATCTTTACAATCGGACTAGTTACAAATCTTGAATAAATTAAAGCACCGAGCAAAGAAATTATCAAAATCGCAATAGCCAACCACGGCACAATATGTGTCATCGCTTCTGTTACCTTATTGATACTTTTCATGTTGCCTGAAACCAATAAAGTATATTGTTCGTTTGAATCAGAAAAGTAGAACGGATATGCTTGAGTTAATGACATTGGAAAAGAATCTGTAAAATATATATTCTCCATTATATCAGCTGCTGATATAAAAGTACCATTTACTACAATTTCATTATCTCCAATCTCTACTTTTGTATTTATATATACCGGATTTTTACTATCGTTAAGAACTTCTGCTTTTGCCTGGTTTGTTAGCACAAAGTTATCAATCAAAGGCCCACAATGCTGACGTGTCGTCTCACTGAGTTGTTCTTTTAATTTAATAGAATTCTTAACAAGTTCATCGTTGATATTATTTGTATAAGTTACTGGCACATAATAAGCAATAAACCCATAGGTAAGTGCACAAGATAAAAAAAGCAACAAACTTGTAATGAGAAATATCTTTATTGTAAGACTTTTACGAATTCTCTTTATCAATGCGATATCCCACCCCTCTTATGGTTTCAATATAATCAACACATAATTTTTTGCGAAGATTTTTAACATGGGTGTCAACAACACGCTCATCTCCATAAAAATCAAATTGCCATAGTCTATCTAAAAACATCTGACGAGTTATCACTTTTCCCTGATGGGTTAAGAGTTCTCTCAAAACTTCAAACTCTCTCTGTGTCAGCTCAATTAGCTTGCCATCAACATAGCTGTGATAGCCATCTAAATCCAATGCTATTTTCCCATATGTAACTTTGTGCTCATCTATATCAGTAACTCTTCTTAATACTGCTGAGATTTTCCGTAGTAGAATCTGCATGGAAAATGGCTTAGTGATGTAATCATCGATTTTCAAATCGAAGCCTTTAATTTGATCTTCCTCGCTGTCTAATGCAGTCAACATCACAATAGGAACATTTGATTCTTTTCGAATCAATTCGCATACTCCAAACCCATCTATTTTTGGTAGCATAATATCTAATAGTACCAGATCAAACACCCCACCATGAAATAGTGATAGTGCTTCTACTCCATCACTTGCCAATACGACATTATAACCTGCCTGTTGTAAAAAGTTTTTGAGTAATTCTTGTATATCCAAGTCATCTTCAACAGCTAAAATTCGTTTCATATGAAATCACCTACACTTTATTATGGCTATGCTTATTTTCACTCGAAGAGTGGCATTCTACAAACATAATATACCATATTTGTTTGTGTTTTGTGTGTAGTTGAATTTTACATTTATATATTAGCTTTGAAGTGGATAAAAATAGTCAAAAAAAATTATTATTCTATCATAAATTACCTTGTGATAAATAAATAAACCTTGATGTGACATTTTGAATTATACCGCATTTCAGAATACTGCTGTCTCAGAATACTGCTGCTTTGGATCATACCCCAACTTTTTAAAATCGCTGTTTAATACCTCGAACTTTGTAGGAGTAAGACTTATAAGATAAAGGTTTATTGGCAATTTTTTTATTGTTTCCTGGGAAATTCCCCTTTTTTCGAACACCCTATAAT
>JAEZFR010000125.1 GCA_023417285.1 Bacillota bacterium | reverse complement strand
ATGTATTCAACAGCTCTGTAAGCGCCTGTTGAAACGGCTTGAGTAGATGCACCTGTAAACCAATAGATTACTGCACCTCCACAAAGGAAGCCTAAAATTGTAAATGGGTTTAGAAGGTTTAATATTTCTTCAGGCTTAACACCAAGAACCTTTTGGATTACAAGAATGAGAGAGAAAATCATTGTGGTAGCACCAACAACTGCAGTACCAATAAGTACGGGCTTTGCAGTAGCTTTAAATGTATTACCCGCTCCATCATTAGCCTCTAGGTAATACTTCGCTTTTTCAAAGTCGGGCTTAAATCCAAAGTCCTTTTCAATTTCTTGACTGATATTTGGAATTTCTTCAATGAGTGATAGTTCATAAATAGATTGTGCATTATCGGTAACTGGTCCATAACTATCAACCGCAATGGTTACAGGGCCCATGCCTAGGAAGCCAAAGGCTACAAGACCAAATGCAAATATTGATTCATAACTCATTATGTCAGATAGGCCATATTTACTTGCAACATAGGCACCAAACATCAAAGAGACAAACACCATGCCCTTCCAAAATGCGCTAAAGTTACCTGCTACCAATCCTGACAATATATTGAGTGACGGGCCGCCTTCCTTGGATGCGGTGACGGTTTCATTAACATGAATGGACTTCGGACTGGTAAATATCTTTGTAAACTCTGGAATCAAAGCTGCTCCAAGGGTACCACAGCTTATTATTATTGATAACACAAGCCATAGATTTTCGGAACTACCCGCAACTGCTGTTCCAGGGCCGATAAGAAAATAACTTATTGCAAAAGTAGCAATTATTGAGAGTACGGAAGTAATCCATACCAGACTTGTCAATGGCTGTTCAAAGTCCATATCTTCAACCTTACTATACTTTAAGTTTGCAAATAGTTTGTTTATATAGAATGCAGCAACAGATGTTATTATCATCATAATACGCATTGTAAATATCCAGATAAGCATATCACTTTGTAAGCTGCCTGTTACTGCTAGAGTAATAAATGTTATCAGGGCAACACCTGTTACACCATATGTCTCAAATCCATCAGCTGTAGGTCCGACGCTGTCTCCAGCATTGTCGCCTGTACAGTCAGCTATTACGCCAGGATTACGTGGATCATCCTCTTTGATTTTAAATACTATTTTCATAAGATCTGACCCAATGTCGGCTATCTTTGTAAATATGCCTCCTGCAATACGAAGGGCACTTGCTCCTAGGGATTCTCCAATTGCAAACCCAATAAAGCTGGCACCTGCTAAATCGGAGGGTACAAATCGCAAAATAATAAGCATCATTAATAATTCTACACATATCAGAATAACCCCGATACTCATTCCTGCATCAAGTGGAATTGATAGTAGCTTGAGCGGCTTTTTTTCCAAAGAGGAAAAAGCCATTCTACTATTTGCAAGAGTATTCATTCTAATTCCGTACCATGCAACACAGTATGAACCTAGTATGCCTATTACTGTCCAAAAGAGTATTAGTAAAACGCCACTGACTCCTTTGTTTTGTAGGTACCCAAAGTAAAATGCAATACATACTCCGATAAATAGAAGTAAAAGAGCTAGAAATTTACCCTGCTGAACCAAATAGGTCTTGCAGGTTTCATAGATAGTGTTTGCTACGTCTAGCATGCTGGAGTGTGCTTTAATCTTTTTAACCTTAATAAATTGATAAAGTCCAAACATCAAACCTAAAATACAAACTATAATACCAACATACATATAGTTGTACTTTTCTGTAAGGTCTGGCAGCACAGTATCTGCTTCGCTTGCACACGCAAATGCAGGTACAAGCATTGTCAGTATCAATCCTAGCACAGTTGACATAGCTAACTTTTTGATAGATCTGGCAAGTATTGAATACATTAATTAACCCCCTCTGTACTTACTTTTTTTATAATAATTTCAATAAAATGTAATTCTATATTAATATCCACTTTTCCTTTATTACTAATTTATATTCTAAAAAAAATAATAATATCAGTTTACAATGGAAATATTTTCTGGTAAAATAAGGTAAATACGTAGGATAAAATGTGGGGGTATTTATTTATGAAAGAGACAAGTACTGTCCAGCTAAAAAATGAAATTTTTGAAATGAAAAATCAATTATACAATCTTATTGAGAACAAAGATCTCTGTGACCAATCAGTGATAAAGCTAAGTCAGCAGATAGACAACATCATCATTCAGTATTACAAATAAAGTATAATCCTATTTTATTTATTTTTCAGTGTTATTAAATATTGCAGATAAAGTATGATACTTGTATTACTTTATCGCTTCTTTAGCAATGCTTGAATATTATAAATAAGTATAATACTATATTATTTATTGCTCTTTTAGCAACATTTGTACCTTATTAATTGCTGATATTGCTTCATTCTTGAGTTCTATATCAGCAATTCTATTAAGGTTATTTTCCAAATAGGCTATTTTAGTTTTGGTATGCTCTGTGAATAGAGAACGGTCAAGGTAATTTTTCTCATATTTCGTAATTAGTAGATTTACCACTTTTACAGAGCATTCAAAAAGCTCTAATTCAATTTTGTCCTTGGTATTCATAACTTCACCTCAAGTATTAACATATATATTTAAAATAATATTCTATTGGCGCAATGTCAATTATTTCCTACAAAACTAAGTATAAATTGAAAAGTAATAGCATTTGAAGTACAATCAAACAGTATGATGCAACAAATAAGGGAACTATTATGGAGATATGATTAACATGCTAAATTTTTGTATTCCAGCTACAAATAAGCTAGTGCTGAAAAATTTAAATGTAGATACACTAAAAGCTTTGTTTGAAATACATAACAATACCATCTCATTTCAGTATGCCACTGGCATTAGAAGTGAGATAAACTTTGAGATCTTTTTTTATAAGATGCGAGAGTTTATCTCAAAAAAGAATACATTTTTTTTAACAGTTAATCACGCTGACAAGGGCTTAATTGGATTTGTTAAAGGGTTTGTGGAGCAGGAGGTAACGTGGATTAATTCATTGGTTATTGATGTTCCATTTCAAAAAAATGGATTCGGAAAAGAGACCGTCAAAATATTAGAACACTACCTCAAAACTCAGTTAAGTGTTGATAAAATTTTTCTTTCTGTAGCAAAGGAAAATACAAATGGCATTAATTTTTGGTTAAGTTGTAAGTACAGCCCTTGTGATTACGATAATAATGGTAATTGCTTATTGAAAAAAAAGGCATTAATTATGAAGAAGTCGCTATAGTTGAAGAATTATTACGTTAATATTACTAAAAAATTGCTGATTTGTTTCAAAATATTTGACAATGTGTTACAAACACTATATAATATGAAAAGATAAAGGCTGAATCCTCTTCTTTTAGAGGTACGGAGGAACCAAACATTGGGGTTAATCCATTTTTAATGGTAGGGCGGTCCTATTGCCCGAGCCCGACAGCTAACTTCGGAAGCGACAATATAGGAGGACTATAATGGTAAACAAGGCAACAAAGGTACTCGTGGGATGTATCTTGGCTTTTTCTCTTGTTTTGATTTATTCTTTGACTCAGGCGGCTACACAGCCAGCCCAAATCAAAGCAAATGGTGTAAACATTAGAACTAACCCAAATACTGACTCGAAAGTTGTTACAACTGTATCTGCTAAGTCGGTATCCATTATTGACGAGGCGAATGGTTGGTATAAGGTTACATACAGCGGAAAGTCAGGTTGGGTATTAGGGAAATTTATTACACCAGTTAAGACAAATGGAAGTATTAACGCTGACGGAGTTAACTTCAGAGAAAGTTCAAATACAAGCTCAAAGATACTCGATTCCTTGAATAAGGGAAAGAGTGTGGTAATACTTGATACCAAGGCTGGCTTTCATAAAGTACAGGTTGGATCAAAAATTGGCTATGTTGCTATGAAGTTTGTATCAACAAAATCCACAGAGAACAATACGCCTTCTCGTTCTGTAGAAAATGTATCTATACCATACAATGGTACTGTTGCAGAAAAGGTTATTGCATATGCAAAAAACCTGCAAGGTGTTAAGTATGTTTATGGATCAAACAGTCCAAGTAAAGGTTTTGACTGTTCAGGTTTTGTAGGTTACGTATTTAAAAAGGTAGGCATTGATTTAGAAAGATCTTCAGCTGATATGACAAGTAATGGTGTTAAAGTTTCAAAGTCAGAATTAAAACCTGGTGATGTTCTTTTCTTCCATGCTAGGAGCAATAAAGGCAGTAATGTCGATCATGTTGGTATATATATTGGCGAAGATAAGTTTATTCATGCTTCCACTTCAAAGAGCAAAGTCGTAATTGAAACACTTTCTACATACAGAGGTAAGTATCTGTTTGCTAGAAGGGTTATTTAAATTTTAAACGCCCAACTACTTGGGCGTTTTTCTTTTCATTTATTCTACTTAAACCATTTAGTGTTGATTTTGGTAAGCCCACCATACTAATTATTTTTCTTTAATTTTCAAGGTTTTCAAAGCTATTTTCTTTATCTCTCTTGTTTTTAAATTTTAGACAATTAAATCTTTTTGAGAGGATCTGATATTTTGTGCGTTAAAAGACCTCTGTGTTATTTTAGTATCTGTCTTTGCTGTGGGATAATACTGAGACAGCTGTTTTCAGTGTTTTTTTGTTATAGCGTCATTGTTTTGATGCTTATTCTTGTGCTCATTTTTGCTTATATGAGGCGAGCATGGTTATCGTTTCTACTGCCATGCCTTTTATTTTTATTAATTGGAGTTGTTTTGTTTCATATAACTGAAAGTAAGTACTCTCACACATTTAAACATTACTATTCCAAGGAGGTGGTAGTAGACGGGTACATTTGTAGTGAGATTGAAATTAAGGAGGATAAAATACAACTCGTTTTACAGTCAAGTAAAATATATGATGGATCAAATAAAAACAGTGATGGATCAAATAAAAACAACGCTGTATCAAGCAAAAATAATGGTACAGCAAGCAAGGTAAAGAATAATGTTCAAGAAATAAAGGGGAAAATATTGATTAGCATAAAAAATGCAGATACTAAGCTGTATAGCTATGGAAATAAGCTCAGAATAACCGGGTATTTACAGCAACCAAGGCCTATGAGTAACCCCGGTGGGTTTGACTACCAACGATATTTACGTTCTTTGGGGATAACAGCAATTAGTTATGTTGATGAAAGCAAGGTTACACATTTATCAGGGCAAGAGGGCTGGTTAATCAAGGGTATTGGAATATCAGTAAAAAATGCCTTGGTGGACATTACAAACAGATGTCTCGACAAAAATCAGGCCGGCTTACTGAGTGGAATGCTAATAGGCTATAAAGATGGACTGGACGACAATGCATTTAATGCGTTTAGTACAGCAGGCCTTACCCACATAATGGTTGCCTCGGGTATGAATGTAGCTTTTATAATTATCCCTTTATTGTATTTATTCAAAAAAATGGGGTTACCGCATAAAATTTCGCTTGTTCTCACTATAGCAGTACTGATATTCTTTATTTTTGCAGCAGGCTTTTCTGCGTCAGTAGTAC
>JAEZFR010000014.1 GCA_023417285.1 Bacillota bacterium | reverse complement strand
CACAACTGTTAAAATGGTAACAGCTGCTGTATTAATAAACCATTGAACTATTTCGGTCTTTTTGAATAACGAAACATAATTATCAAAAGTAAATTTATCAAACGACACTACTTTATCCACATACTGTAACGGCAGTAGTGAAGTGTATAGTGCATAAAATATTGGGATTAAAAAAACTAACGATAATAAACCAAGTAAAATATATAATAAAGATGTTGATAATGTTCTCATGTTTATTCTCCTAACTATCAGCGCTATCGTCAAGAAGCTTCTTTTGAACCATGGTAACTATAAAGATTACAACAAACAACAATACTGCAATAGCACTTCCATAGCCCATATCCCAATTCTTGAAGGATTGTACATAGAAGTATGAAACCAAGGTACTTGTTGCGCCAGCAGGTGACCCCAAAGGCTGATTTTGTGCAACAGCAGCTACTTGATCAAACACCTGCAAGGCCTGAATCATTCCAAATGTCAGAACCAAAAAAACAACTGGTTTTAACGTTGGTAGCGTTATATAGAAAAATCTCTTGATGGAATCTGCCCCGTCCACCTTCGCTGATTCATGCAGCTCAGCAGGTACCGTTTGAAGCCCTGCTAAAAATATAACTACATAAAATCCTATCTGCTGCCAAACATATATAATCGCAATAAATGGCAGTGCCAGCTTAAAATCTGCATACCAAGTGGTGTTGTCTATGCCAAATATAGAGAAAAATTTAGTTACTGGTGTATCCATTACAAAAAAATACATAAATACAGTTGTAACCGCTATACTAGAAACTACATAAGGTGTGTAAAAAATAGTACGAAAACCACCCTTAAATCTAATTTTTAAATTCAAAGCCATTGCTAACAAAAGAGCTAATACACTCTGAACGGGAACTGCTACAAATGCCAAAAACAAAGTATGTTTTAATGCTTGGAAGAAATCAGGTTCAGTTAATGCCCTAATGAAATTATCAAACCCTACAAAATGATTTTGGGACACCTGGACAAAGCTGTACTGATAAAAGCTAATTGCAAATGATTGCACCGTTGGTACTAAAAACCATATCAACCATAGCAGTATAACAGGTAGTAGAAATAAGTATGCAGTAATAGTCTCTTCTCTTTTACTTCTTGATAACGACCTTACTGATTTAAGCAAAGAAATCAACTCCATTCCATCTTAGAACAATATAGTTTTTAATAGAACAGGAGAGCTTAAGCTCTCCTGCTTGTATCCAACAATCTCCTATTTAAACAAAGCCTGTACTTCCTTGACAATATCTGCACCTGTCTTTTTGCTGTCCTTATCGTATATTGCTTCGTCAAATCCCTTGATAAGTGCTTCTGTAAACTTCTGACCTGCAGCAGGGTATGCAAATGGTTGTGCATATTCTAGAACAGGTTTCAAATCCTTAACAATAGGATCGTTTGCAAAGTACTGGTCACTTATAGCTATACTACTTGGAGGTGCTCCTGCATCCTTAACAACTGTTTCCTGAACTTCTTCTCTTACAAGATATGCTGCTATTTTAGCTGCAACTTCAGGATCCTTAGCTGTCTTTAGAACTCCTATTGCTATTGAGTGTAATGTGCTTCCATTTGTTGTTCCCTTTGGTAATGGTATCATTTTGTAGTTTATATCAGGTGCCATTTCTTTTAGAGTTGCGATATACCATGTGCCACCAGTTGACATTGCACACTTTTCTTTTGCAAATACTTCTCCGTCCCAACCAAGTCCAGCCTGTTTAGGCGTAATGGCAACACCCTCTTTAAATAGATCAATCAAAAATTGAAGTGCTTGTGCATTTTCTGGAGTATCAATTGTGTTACCAAAACCCCAGCCACCTCCAAACGCTAATGCGTATTGTGTTAAGTGGAATTCTGCGTCAGGGATACAAATACCCTTAACTCCATCCTTTGTTAGAACCTTAGCTGCAGCCTTTACGTCCTCCAAAGTTTCTGGAAGATCTGTTAAGCCAGCTGCATTCCACATATCCATATTAATAATGAAAGCTTCAGGTTGTGCAGTAAGTGGAACACCGTATAATTTACCGTCAATTTTCCATGCATCAACAGCTTGTTTTTGCAGCTTAGATAAGTCAACTACTGACTCGTCTAATGGAAGCATAAGTCCATTTGATATAAAATCCAAATATTTTTCATTTGTCATTGCCGCTAAATCTGGTGCTGTTCCTGCTGCTACTTGGGCAGGCAGGTTATCCCAGTAATCCTTGTCTGTGGGATACATCATAGGTTCTACCTTTACTCCAGGAATAACTTCTTCTATTCCTTCACATGCCTTCTCATAGGTTGAAGTATATTGCTCTGAGAAATAACCCACCTTATAAGTTACTTCTTTTACCGGCGTTGTTGAAGAATCTGTTGACTTGTCTGATACCTGTTCATTATCTGATGAGCCACATCCAGATAAAGCCATAGAAATAACTAAACATGAACTAACTAGTAAACTCACTGTCTTGTTAAACCTTTTCATTCATAGTCCTCCCTTATTAATATAAATATTTGAGATGTTTTCCTCTCTTTGTGTATAATTATATCTACTACAATTTTTAGTTAAATTTATAACCTTGTCATTTTGTTATTAAATTAATATGTAAAATAAACAGAGGAAAAGCTTGCATTAATTAATATGTACTTTTGTTAATATATTTGTCATTTATTAAAAAATAAAGGTTACATAATGTAACCTTTGGAGAGTTATATTATTTTATTACGATATTCTGAAGGGGTACAGTTATTTAATTTCTTGAATACAATATTATAGTGTATGTGATTTTTATATCCAACCTTTTCAGCAATTTCGTAATTCTTCAGCGTAGTGTTTCTTAATAGCTCCTTTGCCTTCTCAATACGCTTTAGATTAATATAGTTTGATACCGTCATATTTATTTTTTTATTGAATAACCTGCTTATGTAGCTTTCGCTGACACCAAGATTATCTGCCAGCAGCTTTAGACTGATATCCTTCTCATAGTTTTTATTTATATATGCAACTGCCTCTCTAACCAAATAATTACTCATTTCACCAGATGCATCCTGCATGCTTGCGCACTTCTCCTTG
>JAEZFR010000556.1 GCA_023417285.1 Bacillota bacterium | reverse complement strand
GAAGGAGAGGGGGGTGTAGTAGCTTCATTTATCAAGAAAAATATTAAGCAACAGGAAATAGCAATATTGGGTGATGGAACTCATACAAGAGATTTTATATATGTTGAGGATGTTGCGGATGCAATTTATAGATGTATTAATGCTGAAGTTTCAGGTACATATAATGTATCTAGTGGTACCCAGACAAGTATAAATTCTCTTATAGATATTATTGGTCAGCAACAAAGTATAAAATCTAAAGTGCATAAGGAAACTAAGAGCCAAGTTGTATATCACATTTGCCTTAACAATTCTAAGTTCAAAAAGTGTACTGATTGGGTTCCATTATATGACCTTAATGAAGGTATAAATAAAACCATTAGTTGGTTTGTAAGCAATTTTCAAAGCAAGAAAACGCAAAGAGTCAAAAAATCAAAGAGTGAGAAAAACATAAGAACAGCTATTATTCCATATATTGAGAATCTTATAGGCTTCTTTATTTTATTAGCATTATCAATTTTCTTTAAAGAAAATTTTTCAAATAATATATCTACTTACTTATTATTTTACATAGTATTAATGGGGGTTGTGTATGGAACAAAGCAATCTATACCCGCAATCATATTATCCTCTGGAATATTTATCCATTCAAAGCTTAGTACAGGTGGAGAAGTATTAGCTTTTATCTATGATACTCAAAGCATATTACAACTGGCCTTGTTTATTCTGTTGGGTCTTGGAGTTGGATATACTGTTGACAAAAAAGAATTAAAATATGAGGGGAAAAATCATGAGCACGAATTGCTTCTAGATAATTATAACTTTTTAAAGGAAATACATGATGAAACCACTATGGCGAAGGAGCAGCTTCAGTCTCAAATTTCCAGTTCTGAGGACAGCTTCGGAAAGGTGTTTAGCATGACCAATCAGCTAGATAGTCTTGAGCCAGAAAAGATTTTTTACTCTGCTATAAACATTGTGGAGTCGGTGATGAAAAGCAATAAGGTTGCGTTGTACTTAATAAATAAAACAGGGGACTATTTGAGGCTATCTGCAAAATCTGCCCAAAAAGATTTTACTATTCCAAAGTCTATAAAAGTAGAAAACTGTTCAGAGTTTAGAGAGGTATTGGAAACAGGTAATACATTTATTAATAGATATTTTAAATCAGATACTCCCATTATGATGACCCCGATATTTAATGGTGAAAAGGTTGTTGCTATTATCGGATTGTATAATGTAGAGTTTGATAATATTACACTTCACTATAAGAACTTATTCAATGTCGTAACAGGTCTTATATCTTCAGCTATCAATAAGGCATACGCATATAATGAGTTGGTAATGGATACTAAATATTTAAGCGGTTCTTCAGTGCTTAAGGGGGAGTATTTCAAAGAGCTTATTGAGACAAAGAGTATGGCAAGAAATAGATTTAACATAGATTTTTGTCTTGCAGAGATTATTAATTATGATAACTTCAGGCTCCAAGAACTTTCTCATATCATAAACAACACCATTAGAGAATCAGATCATATCGGCATGATTGAAGGTGTTCCTTATGTAATGCTTGCTAATTCATCTCTTGAAGAAGCAAAAAATGTTATGAATCGTTTAAAAAATATGGGAATAGAATGCTCTATTAAGAATAGTGAGGTTTGTTATGCTTAATAGTATTTATGATTATTTAATAGTGTATTACATATTAAGCTATATTGTACTTATTATAACTACTCTTATAAAGGGGAGAAAAAAATCACCCTATGAGTTTATAGGAGGAGTAGTGTTTCTGACGTTTATTCCCTTTGCAGGATTACTCTTTTATTTATTTCTATTTATCATCAAAACTAAAACAATAAAGACTATTGTAGATGACTATAAGCTTTTAGATGATTCTGAAATTTTTCAGGGGAAGTATCTGTTCAAAACAAGATTAAATAATAGCGACTATATAGTGCCAATTGAAGAGGCTTTGATACTCAACGATAATAAAACAAAACGTTCAATATTGCTCACTGCCTTAAAGCAAGATGCAAGCTTATATGTTGAACAGATAAAAACTGCACTTAAAAATTCGGATACCGAAACATCGCATTATGCCGCGGCGGCGCTGATGGAACTTAAAAGAAAGTTAACCTTAAGTATTCATCAACTTTCTTATAATTATGAGAATAATAGGGAGAACCTAGATGATTCAATATCCTATGCAGAAGTATTAAAGAAGTATATTTACAGTGAGGTATTAGATGAAAGAAATCTCAAAAAATATAATCATACATATGCAAACGTACTGGCAAATATTAATAGGCTTGCTCCAGATAAATCAAATTATTTTGTAGATAGAATAAATACACTTATTGCTTTACAGGAGTACACAACTGCAGAGGAGTGTTGTGAACAGTTCTTGAGACATCATGCCATGGAAGAAGAGCCGTTTATGAGATATCTAAAGCTATATTATACAAAACAAGATTCTTTTAATTTTGAGATGGTGTTAAACAGATTAAAAAGTTCAAATATTGTTTTAAGTCATAGTGGTTTGAGTAAGATTAGGTTTTGGATTAACGAAGGTGCATAATAAATGATTAAAAATAAGAATATTATAATTGTCCTAATAGCTGTAATAACAATGGCTATTTTTATACAAATATTGAGATCGGATTATCTATTTGGATTAACTAGCGAAAACTATGAAGAGGCATACTCTGCAGAAGATATGAAATATCTAAGCAAACAAGAGCTAAGTCAGGTTCCTGACAATAAATATTTACTGCTCATAAATAGCAGTAAAGTTGGAACTGATGAGGAGTCTCCAGAAATAGAAAGGAGATTAAAGGAGAATGTATGCCAGACTTTGGACTATATCAAGAGGGATTATGAGATTTACGATTTAGCCAACAGGACTGGTAAGTCTTTGGATTTTCCCAAATATCAGATGGTAATAGTTGCTTTGTATGATCTGAGCTCCTTTAATGAAATAGATAAGCTTTGTGAATATGTTAGTAATGGAGGGAGGGTAGTTTTTGCATATCCTCTCGAAAGAAATGACAGCTTTTATAACATCTATAGAAAATTGGGTATTGATGAAGCCGAGGAATGTAGGATTGTTAGTGGCTTGAACCTGAAAGATAACATATTAATACAAGGCTCTGGAATGAAATTTAGTGGGCAAGCAATTTTTAATAATTATTCTGGAATTGTAAGTTTGAATAAAAACTGTAGAGTACATGCAACCAGTGATGATAACATTCCGTTAATTTGGGATGTTGACTATGGTAAGGGGAAGTTCTTGATATTTAATATTTCAATGACAACAGAGAAGTATTGTAGAGGCTTATTAGTCGGTGGAATGAGCTATATAGAAGAAGATATGATTTATCCCATTCTGAATTCCAAGATGGTATTTATAGATGATTTTCCAGCGCCATTTACTACACAGGAAGATAAACAATTAATGAAGGACTATGGCAGAAATAACAGGGACTTTTTTCGTGACGTTTGGTGGTCTGATATGCAAAAGACTGCCATCTCATATGATATTAAATACACTGCATTAGTAATAGAGAATTATGAACAAAGGATTGAGGATGAAAATAAAACCCAGAGCAATCAAATGCTAATTACCTATGGGAGAGAATTAATAAATATGGGTGGTGAACTAGGAATACATGGATACAATCATCAGCCGTTGGCGCTTGAAGGATTTATTAAAGACGCTGAATTAGGATATAAGCCGTGGAATAGCATTGAGGAGATGAAGGAGGGACTCTCAATGCTAAGCCAGTTTATAAAAAGTGCTTTCCCTAACTACGATATCCAGACCTACGTACCCCCATCTAATATATTAAGCCCAGAGGGAAGAATAGCATTAAAGCAGGCTATTCCGAGTATTAGTAGCATTGCATCAGTAAATAGTAAGCTGGATGAAGATGACCAATATGAGCAAGAATTTCGCATAGAAGACGATGGCATTGCTAGCTTACCAAGGACAACTTCAGGATATGATAATAACCAGGTTAATGTGTTAACGGCTATGGACGGCGTTACAGGCTTAGGCATAATATCACATTTTGTTCACCCTGATGATGTATTAGATAATACAAGAAACGGAGGAGAATCGTGGGATAAGATGTATAGAAAGTACTGTGATTTCTTAGATATATTATCTCATAAATACAGTTGGGTTAGGCCTCTAACAGCAGCACAAACTACATATGAGTTGACAAAATATCAGAATTCAAAAATATATTTTATGAAAGATGGCAATTCAATAACTGGATATTGTAACGGTTTCAAGGACGCGATGTTTTTCATTTTGAGAAGCTCAAAAAAGGTGACGGCAAAAGAGCAATGTCTTGTAAAAAATATAGATAAGAATATCTATCTTATAGAGGCAAAGGATTATAAATTTACAATTAATTTAGGTGGGTGAATACATGAGAATATGTCTAATATCAGAAGGTAGTTATCCTTATATTATGGGAGGGGTATCAAGCTGGATCCAAATGCTAACTGAATCCATGCCACAGCATGAATTTGTAATTTATGCCATCGGGGCTGAAATGAAAAACAAAGGTAATTATAAATGCAAATTAACTGATAATATAGTTGGAATCGAGGAAGTATTTCTCGATGAATTTATGAGTCAAACAGGTGAATGGGGAAAAAAGTATTTCTTGTCCGACCAACAAAAGCGGGCATTCATAAACCTAATTAGCGGTGGAGATGTAGATTGGGCAGAGATTTTTACACTAGTAAGGAGCGGCGAGTATGATAATGTTACAAACTTTTTAATGAGCAGAGACTTTTTTGAGATTGTCCAACTTTCTAGCGAAGAGGACTTTTCTTATATTTCGTTTACTGAATTTTTTTGGATGGTTAAATCTATGCTACTGCCGCTACTACAAATTATAAAAAGTGAATTGCCAGAAGCAGACTTATATCACTGTGTCTCTACAGGTTATGCAGGAGTTGTGGGGAGTATGGCAAAGCATTTGCTCAACAAGCCTCTAATTCTGACTGAACATGGAATCTACTCTAGAGAGAGAGAAGAGGAAATAATTAAATCAGATTGGCTCAAAGGCTATTTCAAGGATATGTGGATAAAGTTTTTCTATAATATATCAAAGCTAGCATATGATAGCTCTGATAGAGTTATTTCTCTGTTTGAGAGAAATAAACAAATTCAGGTAGAGCTCGGTTGTAATGAGGACAAAATAGATGTAATTCATAATGGTATTGATATCAGCAAGCTAAAAGAATACAAGGATGTTAGAGAAGACAAGTATATCAATTTTGGGGCTCTACTCAGAGTAGTTCCTATAAAAGACGTAAAGACCATGCTACATGGGTTTAATGCAGCAAAACAAAAAGTTGATAATATAAGGTTATTCATTATGGGGCCTTATGATGAGGACGAGGAATATTACAATGAATGTATTCAGATTGTAGAAAATCTCAATATATCAGATATTGTTTTTACAGGTCGCATTAATCCAGATGATTATCTATATAAAATGGACTGCTTGATACTTACTAGTATAAGTGAAGGTCAGCCGTTTGCACTACTTGAAGCGATGGGATACAAAAAACCTCTTATAACAACTAATGTTGGGAGCTGTAGGGAAATGCTTGAGGGTAGAAATGATGAGTTTGGTGATGCTGGTATCGTTATCCCAGTTATGGACTATGAGAAGCTAGGCAAAGCGATAGTGGAGATAGCCAAAACTCCTAGTTTAAGGGCCCATATGGGGCAGTCAGGGTTTGAAAGGGTAAAAAAATACTATACTACAAAGATGTTTATAGATAGTTATTCTAAATTATATGAGCAATGGGGTGATTAAATGGCGGGAATTGGCTTTGAATTGAGAAAATTATTTAACAAAAAAGGATTTATTAGTAATATTTCTGCATACTTTTACTCAGCCCTAATTACCGTAGGTCCTATGATTATAAGTATATGTATGATAGTGTTTGCAAAGCTTTATTTGAGCTATTTAGGCAAAACACAGGCGCAATTTGAACTTCTTATGGCAACTATCGTATATTGCTTTATTTCTTCTATGCTATTAACAGGTGGATTTGTATTTATATTGTCTAGATTTGTGTCGGACCAAATATTTACAAATGAAAAACACAAAATTTTACCTAGCTTCTATGGAGCAATAATGATTGTAGTAGTATTGGCAGCCATTGTTGGAAGTGCATTTGTTGTATATTCACCGTTAGATATAAGTTATAAGGTGATCGCATATTTGCTCTTTACAGAGTTAAGTATATTATGGGTGGAGACAGTATACCTTTCTACCCTTAAGGATTACGTCAGAATACTTATAGACTTTTTGTGTGCTGCATGCATAACAATTTTGTTATCCATAGTTTTTGTTAGTTATTTTAGTTATGATACTATAACACTTATTCTTATATCAATGACTTTAGGTTTCCTATTTACAGATTTACTCTTTGGTGTATTTATACGTAAAGTATATCCAGCATTTAAAACAGGCATATTTGAGTTTTTAAAGTATATATGCAAATACTTTTCATTATTTTTAATAGGATTCTTCCTTACAAGTGCTATTTATATACATAATTTTGTGTTTTGGGCAAGTGATAACAGCGTTGTGGCAGGCAATACATTTATATATTGTCCCATGTATGATGTTCCGGTGTTCTTTTCAATTTTGACTATTATACCGGCAATGGTGATTTTTATTGTTTCAGTAGAAACTAATTTCTACGGCAAATACCGATTATATTATTCAGCCATTCTCAATGGGGGAACTATAAACGAAATTAAACTTGCCAAAAAAGAAATGATGGATGTACTCAGCAGTGAAATTGCATACATAATTGAAGTCCAACTATTCACCTCAATCGTTTCAATAGCTTTGGGTATGAAGTTCTTACCAAGGATGGGCTTCACCGAAATTGCTATAAATATGTTATCCATGCTAGTTTTAGCTAGTTTTGTATATGTTGCTATGTATGTTATTGTGCTACTAATGCTCTATTTTGACGATAGGATGGGTGCCTTAGTGGTTGCAGTAGTATTTTTTGTATGTAATTTAGTTTTTACACTAATTACTCTATATCTTGGAGAAAATTTCTACGGAACAGGATATTTTGCTGCTGGTTTTATAGCTTTAATTATTGCACTGGGAAGGTTTAGCTATTTTTTAAAAAATATTGATTATTATACCTTCTGCAGACAGTCGCTAGTCGCCGATACAAAAGAAAGTCTCTTTTCTAGATTAATCGGCCGGCTATCTAGTAGAATTTAGGAGGTAATTTACTTGAAAAAGAATCTTAATTTGATAATCCTCATACTATTGCTTGTTTTAATTGTATTAGTAGGTCCTATAAAAAAACTTGTTTTGGCAGGACTTAATAGTATTTCTGATGGACAGTTTAGTATTGTTACTAGTTTAAACTCTACAGCTACAGGAATAGTGGAGAATAGGAGCATTTATTCATCAGATTCACCAAACATAATTGACTTTTACATTACTGTTCTGGATAAGTCGGAAGACAAATCGGAAGGTAAGTACATGACTTTTTCAGAAATGAATAATATAAGTGATTCTGTAAATTCAAATGCCGACCCAAATCTTCAAGTGATAATTCAGGAGGGAAATGAGTTTGGACCTGTTAAAGGAAAGTATGGATATGGCACTACTTCTGCTAACGGAGTAATTGAACTAAGGGGCCAATCTTCAAGAAATGAACATTTTAAGTCATATAAAGTTAAGCTTTTTGATAACGCGGGACTATGGAATGGTCAAAAAGTACTTAATTTTAATAAACATGTATGGGATATGACTCGTGTAAGGAATAAGCTAAGCTTTGATTTGTTTACCCTGATACCCAACATGACAAGTCTTAGAACCCAGTTTGTGAGACTACATATAAAGGATTTATCCTCTGCTAATTCGACAAATAAGTTTGTGGATTATGGGCTATATACTGAGATTGAGCAACCAAACAGAACCTTTTTAAGTAGTCATGGCTTAGACCCAAACGGACAGCTATACAAGGTTAATTACTTTGAATTCCAAAGGACACCGGATACTATAAAAAATGTAGATGATCCCTCCTTTAACAAAAAGAAGTTTGAAGAGCTATTGGAAATGAAGGCTGGAAATGACAATAGCAAACTAATACAAATGCTAGATGACTTAAATGATTATTCAAAAAATATAGACGATGTTGTAGATAAGTATTTTGATCGCGACAATTATCTAACCTGGCTTGCTACAAACATATTATTTGGGAATTTTGATACCGATGCTAGAAACTACTTTTTGTACAGTCCAAGCAACTCTTTGAAGTGGTATTTTTTGCCTTGGGATTATGATGGAGCATGGGCCAGAGATGAGCAGAAATGCTATATTGACGAAAATCAAAGGGCTAGCTGGATGTATGGAGTTTCGAATTACTGGGGGGTAGTGCTGCATAGAAGATTTTTAAAGGATTCAGATAATTTAGAACAATTAAACCGCAAAATAGAGGAAATAAGTAAACTAATTAACGCTCAAACCTTAAAGAAGTCCCTAGATTCGTATTATGAGATTATTAAGCCACAGCTAGCTAAGGAACCTGATATTTCTAGCCTGCCTATGCCATTCAAAGATTATGATGAGGAATTTGGTAGGTTCTATGAGGTAATAGAAAATAATAAAAAAGCTTATTACGAGAACATACAAAAGCCTATGCCAGTATATATGGATAAACTTTTGGAAAACGGAAAAGAGCTAAAGCTTTCATGGAGTGTATCCTTTGATTTCCAAGGGGATCAAATATTCTATGACGTAATTGTAGCAAAGGATCCAGAGCTTAAAAATATTGTTTTTACAAAGAGTGGATTAGAAACAACGGAGGTAGTGTTACCGGCAATGGCAAAGGGAGAGTATTACTGGAAAGTGACTATTAGAGATAGCAGTAGTAATAAGCAAATCCCATTTGATACCTATTTTGATAACTTTGGTAAACATTATTTTGGTATCTCTAAATTTGTTATTGATAAATAGGTTAACTCAAAATGCGATGACTCCTTTGATAGCCTTAAAAGAATGGAGGGAGTAAAGTGTCAGCTAAAAAGCTAAATATTACATAGGAGGACTAAAGCAGTATGGAATATATGGGACATAAATTAAGACATGAAAAGAAGTATTTAATAAACCAAAAGGATTATTGGATATTGAGTAATGCACTGAAAAAACTAATGAAAAAGGATTCTTTTTCCGATGAAAATGGTTGCTATCATGTTAGAAGTCTTTACTTTGATGACGTCTATGATTCTTCTCTATATGAAAAAAATTCTGGTGTATTCGCTAGGCAAAAATATAGAATTAGAATTTATAATTTAAGTGATAGTTCAATTAAGTTTGAATGCAAGCTAAAGTACGGAGAATACATTAGTAAGGAATCCAAGAACATATCTAAAGACAATTATTATGCAATTATGGATAATAATTTTGCATTTCTAAAGGAACAAGAGGGCGTGCTAAGTAGATTTTACATCAAAAATAATAGTTCAATATTTAGACCAAAGGTTATAGTAGACTATGAAAGAGAAGCGTATACTGTGGCTACTGGTGATGTGCGCATTACCTTTGATAAAGAATTGCGTGCGGGCTTCAATTCTAACGATATATTCGACCCAAATCTTAGCACTGTAAATGTTTTTGAGCATTCTATTATTGTATTAGAAGTAAAGTACAATAATTTCATTCCAAGCTACATCCAAAGCATTTTAAACCTTTCGTCTTATACAAGGAGTGCTGTTTCTAAGTATTTACTATGCAGGGTTTTAAAAAACAATATATATCAGTAAAGGGGTAATAATGATGGATGGTGTTGTAAATTTTAATGATATTATAAAAAAAAGTATTTATAAACTAGAGACTTTTGAGAAGGTATCTAGTTACGATGTTATTTTTGGTTTAGTCATGGCACTTATTTTAGGATTATTAATATTCTACATATATAAGGTGAGCTTTAAGGGAGTTGTATATAACTATAATTACAATGTTTCACTAGTAATAATGTGTCTTGTAACATGCCTTATTATAATGACAATAAGTTCAAATGTAGTATTATCACTAGGTATGGTTGGTGCACTGAGTATAGTTAGGTATCGTACAGCCATTAAAGAACCAATGGACATAGGATTTATGTTTTGGGCAATATCTGTTGGAATTACGACAGGAGCAGGTGTTTTTTCAATAGCAATTATTGGTTCTATATTTACTAGCATAGTTATACTTATAATGTCAAAGTTCAAGGTCAAGGATACAACCTTTGTTTTGATAATCCATTATAGCGAGGCGGCTGGTGACGAGGTAAAACAGAGATTGCATAAAATAAAGCATACGCTTAAATCTAAGACTGTAGCAAAAGGCAACATAGAATTAACGGTTGAGGTAAAGGTGAAGGATGGGAATGTGGCTTTTGTAAATGAGATTTCAGAAATTCAAGGTGTAAATGATGCAGTATTAGTAGCATATAATGGTGAATATGCATCTTAGGAGGTATATGGAATCACTAATAAGGCGAAGAAAATACACATCTAATAAAAAGAATAAAGTGTTGGTATGGATAATGATACTTATTATGGCAGTATATTTACTTATAATAAATTATTCCTCTGATGATATGGTATTAATTAGTCTTCAGCGTACAAATGAGGTATTAGTAAATCCCTATGTTGGGTGGGTACTAGATGCTAGAGATAGGGTTGTGAACCCTGAAACAAAATTCTCATTAGTATATGCTGGGATGTCTTGGCG
>JAEZFR010000450.1 GCA_023417285.1 Bacillota bacterium | reverse complement strand
GTCTTATTAAGCTGATTGATTCAAATACTTCCTCTATTTTTACATTCATACGACAATTGACATCGCCATTACTATGTTTTGGTACCTCAAACTTGAGCTTGGAATAAGTCTCATAGGGAAATTCCTTTCTTACATCTGAGGTTATGCCACTGGCTCTTCCGCCAGGGCCAACTGCATTTAGGTCAACAGCAATCTTGTTAGACAATACGCCTGTATTTTCTACTCTATCTATGAACATTGAATTACGCTTGATAACATTCACTGTGTCAGTAAATTCCTTGTGTAGTTTATCAAGGCACTCAATAATAATCTTCTCGTTACTGTGTATAAAGTCCTTTCTAATTCCACCCGGCTTATTTGTATTTCTCAAAAATCTACTGCCAGTGAGTTGTTCATTCAGAAGCTGTATCCATCTTCTCATCATGGCAAATTGTCCATTTGCAAAAATATATGCAACATCAACGCAAATTCCTGCTATATCACCCAAGTGGTTGTAGAGGCGTTCCAGTTCAGAAAATATTACCCTAGAATATGACGCCCTTTCTGGAATATATGTTACTCCATTGATCTTTTCAAGAGCCTGACAAAAGGCTAATGAATTTGAAAAGCTTTCGTCACCCGATATACGCTCGGAGAATAAGAGGACCTTCATGTAATGCTCGTTTTCGCTTAGCTTCTCAGTGCCCTTGTGCACATAATATAGTTTTCCTTCAAGATTAATTATTGGTTCACCCGCTACACTAAAGCGAAAATGTCCAGGTTCGATTATGCCTGCATGAACAGGACCTACAGGTACTTCAAAAACGCCAGTACCACTGATGTTTACAAACTCCTGCTCTCTTTTGATAAATTCAGGTTTTTGGTAAGCATTATAATCCTTTTTTAGTGGATGTATGTTTGTATTAATATTACCGTGGTGCACTAGTTCTCTGTCATCAGGTATGTCAGAGAATTTAATGCCAAACATATCCTGAATTTCTCGTTCATAGAGTGTTGCTGCCGGAATGTCCCTAGCTATGGATCCAAGAACCATGTTTTCTGAAAGTGGTAGTTTCGCTCTAAGTGTAAACAAGGTGGCAGCAGTACGAACTGAATATGTGTAATAAACGTCAATAGTATTGTCTATAACCGTAGTGTCTACAGCAAACAGCGTTACTAAGACACAATCTATATTGGTGAATACATTGATATTTGAAGCTCGTACACTTTCAGGTACAATGTCTACATAAACTTCATTCTCGTTAAGTATGGCAGTATTTACAATGCTCGATGATAAAAGTCTCTTTAGTGTCTCTAAAATCGCCTCGGCTATCATATTCCACTTCCCCCTATACCAAGGATTATATCCCTTGATGCCTCCATAATTTTATATAATGGCTCTGGAATATATACTCCCATCAGTAATACAGTTGCAAGCAATACTACTAATACAGCAGGGCCAATAAAGTCTATCTCTCCGTTTTTGATTTCAGCGTTATCGCACCTTCCGAAGAATATTTTGCTGAGCTGTTTAATAAAGCCTGCAAACACAACAGCTATAAAGAATAGCAAAATGCCAGCCGCCCAGAAATGCTCAGCAAAAAAAGCAGCCACAATTGTGTTGAACTCACTCATAAATATACCAAAGGGCGGCATCCCGGTGATGGCGAATATACCTAGCATAAAAACTATACCTGTTACCGGCATTGTCTTTATCAGCCCTTTTATGCCCGAAATCTTTTTGGTATGATACTTGAGATATACGTTACCTGATGAAAGGAATAGCATGGTCTTTGTCATTGCATGGTTGAAGGTATGGTACAATGCTGCGAACACAGCAATGGGTGTCCCAATTCCAAACCCAAGTACAATAATTCCCATGTGCTCAATGCTTGAGTATGCCAGTATTCTCTTGTAGTCTTTTTGCACTAGAATAAAGAATGCAGCAGTTCCAATAGAAAGCAAACCAAAAATAATGAGCAGTCTACCACTGTACTTGTTATCTCCTAAATTTGTGTTCAATATCGTCCTTACTCTGAGAATTCCATACATAGCAGTATTGAGCAGTACCCCTGAAAGCAGTGCGCTTACCGGTGAAGGGGCCTGGCTATGAGCATCAGGTAGCCATGTATGTACAGGAGAAAAACCTGCTTTTGTACCAAAACCCAGCAATATAAATATAAATGATATCTTTAGAATGCTTCCATTTAGGGATTTTGCATTCTTATATAAATAATCCCAGTTCAATCCCTCAAAACTACTTCCCAGCGCTACTGTTGATGAGTAATAAAGAAGCACTATTCCCAAAAGTGCGAAGGCTATGCCAACTGAACAAATAATAATATATTTCCAAGCAGCTTCAATAGCGGTTTTGTTGTTGTAGAATCCAACCAAAAACACCGAAGCAAGGGTTGTTGCTTCAATTGCAATCCACATGACACCCATGTTGCTCGTACTAAGTGCCAGCACCATAGATAGAATAAATGCATTGGTGAGGCTATAATAAAGCTTGAGTTTTCCAAGCGTGATAATTCTCTTTCTAAGCTCTTCCCCAAAATAACTAATAGAATAGATTGACACTAGAAGGTATGCCAGAGAGGTTATAAATAGCAGATAACAGTTAAGGGAATCAATATAAATTAATCCCCTAAATATACCAATACCAGATATACTTTTATTTATACTAATTTCTATAAACGTCATTATGGACACTATAAATAGCCCAACCGCGCCTGCGAGATTGGTATAATGTATGATGTATCTATTGTTATTCGTCCATACCAAGCCACTTACCACAGCCGGTATTAAAAGCCAAAACAGTAACATATATTCCTCCATATCATTAACCCTTTAATTTGTTAAGCTTATTAATATCAATTGATTCAAATACATTATTTATCTTAAAAACAAAGATTCCCATTATCAAAAATGCAGTAAGCAGATCAAAGAATAGTCCCAACTCCACTATCATAGGCATACCTTCAGTAGTAAGCATTGCGGCTAAAAACATGCCATTTTCTATAACCAAAAATCCAATAATCTGACCAATAGCTTTCCTCCTGCTTATCATAAAGAATAATCCAATCAATACAATAGAAAGCGTGTAAATCAGGTATTTTTTGGTCTCTCCTCCTGCAATACCATCTATGTTGTATATTACAAACCAACTAATAATAACGAGACAACCACAAATGATTAATGATATAGGTATGTTTATAAAGAAGTCCTTTTCAACCTTATACTCAACCTTCTCTGAGGTTCTACGCATAACCATTGGAATAAGAATTACTTTGAATACCACAATAAGAGCAAAAATAATAAATATCTCGTCAAATTTATTGTGTTTGATAGTATTTGTAACTGCTACTATGCCTGATATTGCTGCCAGCAGTACAGATTGCAATCTGAAGGTTGAAATATATGAATTTTGACGCTTATTTGCTATAAGAATAAACGAAGATATCAATATTAAAATAGCCAACAAATTGATAATGCTCTGATACATCCACTTATCTCCTTTTACTATATGTTAAAAATAAATCCCGACATAAAGCCCAAAATACCCAAAATAAATGCAATTGCAGCAATATTAGGCATACTGAAAAGCCTGAATTTCACTGTGCTTAACTCAATTACTGATACCACTAATGTTATAAAAAGTATTTTTATAATAAAAATACTTATAGCAACAAATACATTGCTAACATTCATACCAAATGGCATAAGAATATTTGCTATAAAAGTCATAAACATAAATTGCTTTAGGTAACAACCCATTTGTATAAAAGCAAGATGTCTTCCTGAGTATTCAAGAGTCATTGCCTCGTGAACCATCGTTAGCTCTAGATGAGTTGATGGATCATCAACAGGAATTCTTGAAGTCTCAGCAATCAAAACTAAAAGCATACAACCAAGCAATAATATATTTACAGGACTTACCGCAGTAAGCTGAACATCAATGTTTTGCATGTAGTTATATATGCTAGAAACATTGGTTGAACCATCACCAGATTTGATACTAACCGTAATGAGTGTTATAAAGAAAGCTGGTTCAATCAGTGCTGAAATCAACATCTCCCTGCTACTTCCCATTCCACCAAAGGTACTGCCGGTATCTAAGCCTGCCAGTGCTATAAATATCCTCCCTGCTACTAGCAGATAAACTATAAACAGTAAATCGGTATAAGCAGTAAAGCCGGTAAGCTGACTGATAACAGGTAGACACAAGCATGCTGCTAGAGAAGTAACGAAGTATATATAGGGTGTTACAAAATATATCCATGAAGCTGTAGAAGAAGCAACCATATCCTTCTTGAGAAGCTTCCAAATATCGTAATAAGGCTGTAAAATAGGCGAACCTATTCTGTGCTGCACCTTAGCCTTGAGTTTTCTAATTATACCCGTAAGCAAAGGTGAAAACAGTATTACAATAACCATCTGTATAAGTAGCTTAACAATTGAAACTAACATAACCAAGTCCTTTTCTATAGATAGTATTAATTACTGCAATATAGCAAAACCCGTAAATCTTACTACACTAGAAATATACTAATCAATAATAATTTTAAAACGAACCCTTAATATAATTTAAACAAACCTTAAATATAATTTTAATCAAATCTATTAATATATAATAAAGTATACGAGCATCAGTATGAGTGCAACAAAAAAGTACAGTAAGTAAGTGTGAACACTTCCTGTTTGCACAGAAAATCTCAATTTCCTAGAGAAATTTATAAATAATTTAACAATAGGAATATAAAAGTACTTTTCAAACACTTTTACAGTAGAAACCTTGTATACCCCGCTCTTTACAAAATAAGGGCCTTCGCCTTCTATAACTGACATTTCTCTCGATGGCTTAAATAGGCCTCTGAAGATAATGGTAAGTGGCTTAGAAAATCCAGTGCCGGTGTACTGCATTTTGGAATTTAGCTGCTGAAAGCCACAATCCCATGTAGTATAACGCGTTATAGAAGTCCTCTTTCTAAAAATAAGTATCACTGAAACTACAATTGCACTACAAATAAGTAACACTGCAGCGAGCCCCAGTACTGACACTTCAAGTTTATCACTGCCAATTGGGTAAACAGGTAGTTTTGTTAATGACCAACTGCTGTCCAAAAGGCTTGAGCCTATTAGCTGCTGACTTACCTTGTCTATAGCAAAAATAATTGCCTGCGGAAACAGTCCGAGAATAATACACAGCGCACTACCGACGCCTACTGCCGAAAGCATTGCTTTATCTGACTCAACTGCATTTTCAGAAGAGGTGCTTCTTGGCATACCAAGAAATGCTATTCCAAATAGCTTGACAAAGCAGTATGCTACCAAGGCCCCCGTAAGCGCCAATACAATAGCTGCTATTAATAGAATAATTGCAAGATATAATTTTGAAATAGAAAGAAAATAAGTGATTCCGCTTATAAGTGTCTGAAAAACCATATATTCACTTAGAAAACCATTGAAAGGCGGCACAGCAGATATTGCTAAACAGCCCATTAAAATAAACAGAGAAGCTATAGGCATTTTTTTGATCAGACCACCAAGCTTTTCTATATCCTTAGTACCTGTTGAAACCTGAATAGCACCTGCTCCCATAAATAGCAAGGATTTAAATACAGAATGATTGAGTGTATGTAGAAGTGTTATTGTTAATGATATTGCCAGCAAAAATGGGTTGTTTGCTGCCCTGGCAATAAGCATTATACCAATTCCGCAAAAAATAATACCCATATTTTCTATACTTGAATAAGCTAGCATCCTCTTAATATTAACCGTTGATACTACTGCATATGATATACCTAGTAT
>JAEZFR010000443.1 GCA_023417285.1 Bacillota bacterium | reverse complement strand
AATAGTGCAAGGCCCATTAATACACCTGTTGCTGATGAAATACTTCATACTGTTGCGTGCAAGGCAGCCATTAAAGCAAATAAAAAGCTTAATGAAGCGGAGGTTCAGCAATTGCTTTTGGAGTTATCAAGAACTGGCTCAAAGTACACCTGTCCACATGGAAGACCTACTGTTATAAGACTTACAAAATATGAGATAGAGAAGATGTTTAAGCGTATAGTGTAACCAGAACAAAGAATATGTTCTGGTTACTAACTATTTATTTTATAGTATTATAACTGATAAAACACTGAGGAAATTAAAATGCAGAATGTTATAGTTATTGTAGGACCTACGGCTTCAGGAAAGACCAGTCTTTCCATTGAGCTGGCAAAGCATTATAATGGTGAGATTATATCTGCTGATTCAATGCAGATATACAAATACATGGATATCGGAACTGCAAAGCCCACAATTGAAGAGATGCAAGGTATTAAGCATTATCTCATTGATGAGGTTTATCCTGATGAAGACTTCAACGTTGTCAAGTATACACAACTGGCTAACCATTATATTGAAGAAATATTGTCTAAGGGAAAGCAGCCTGTTATTGTAGGTGGAACAGGCCTTTATGTAAGCTCACTTGTAAATAATATTACCTTTAGCGAGACAGAGTGCGACCCCGAGTTTAGAAATAAACTTCAGCAAGAAGCAGATGAGTATGGTGCACAGTATTTGCATGATAAGCTAAGTAGTGTTGACCCAGAAGCAGCAGATGCCATTCATCCTAATAATATAAAGAGAGTAATCCGAGCACTTGAAGTCTTCTATCAGACACAAAAGACAAAAACCTTTCATAATGAGCAATCCAAGCAAACGCCTCCAAAGTATAACTATATTTTACTTGGTCTTAATATGGAGAGGGAACTGCTTTATTCAAGAATTAACAAGCGAGTTGATATTATGCTGGAGGCTGGGTTACTAGAAGAAGTAAAGCATATCATTAAGTTGGGTTATGGCAACTGTAATATTGCCATGCAGGGGATAGGGTACAAGCAAATGATATCTTATCTCAATGGTGAAATCTCATTAGACGAAGCAATAGAGCTTATAAAAAGAGATTCCCGCAGGTATGCGAAACGCCAATTAACCTGGTTCAGAAGAATGAATGAAATTAATTGGTTAAATGTAGATAAAATTGGAAATAATGATAGTGTTGTAAGCTCTGCAATCACTGTTATTGATGGACTATTGAGATAAATTAGTATCTCTAGGGTAATAGGTGTTGCACGATGTTTAATTTTCCTGTAAAATTAAACCACAGATATATAAAAAAACTTAAGGAGTGGATCTATTTTGGTGAAGAATACAATTAACCTGCAAGACATTTTTTTGAATCAAGTAAGGAAAGAACATATCGCTGTTACTATTTATTTGACAAATGGTTTTCAGCTTAAGGGTATGGTAAAGGGCTTTGATAATTTTACAGTTGTATTGGACAGTGATGGAAAGCAGCAGCTAGTATATAAGCATGCAATATCAACCATTAGCCCAATGAAGGTTGTAAACCTGATTTTTAATGAGCAAAACAAGGAACAATAATATTTAGTATAACGAACAAAACAAAGAATTTGAAAGAAATAATAAAAGATACATATTAAAATGTATTTAAAAAAGAGTCTCGGACTATTTAATAGAACGAGACTCTTTTGCATTACATTCTCCTGAATACTCCAATAACCTTACCTAGAATAGAAAGCTCATCTTTAATAATAATTGGTTCCAGGCTACTGTTTTGGGGCTGAAGTCTGTAATGCCCCTTCTCTTTGTAAAAAGTCTTACAAGTAGCTTCATCTCCAATAAGTGCAATTACAATATCACCATTTGATGCAGTAGCTTGTTGCTTGACCAGAACAAAGTCCTTATCAAGTATACCTGCTTCAATCATACTATCACCTTGTATTTTCAACATAAAAGCATCGCCATTTTGTACAAAATCAACTGGTAAAGGGAAAGTATCAGTTATGTTTTCCACTGCTAAGATAGGTTGACCAGCAGTAACCCTACCTACAACGGGAACATCTACCATTTCACGTGTTGTATAATAGCCCGCTCTGTTGGAATTGGCAGTAGGGAAGGTATTTTTATCTTTATTTACGATTTTAATAGCTCTAGGCTTAGTTGGATCTTTTTGAAGTAGGCCACTTTCAATAAGCTTCTCCAAATAGCAATGAACAGTTGAGGTAGATTTAAAACCAACTGCAGAGCATATTTCTCTGACAGATGGGGGATATCCATTTTCAACAACACATTTATTTACGTAATTAAGTATCTCTTGCTGCTTGTTTGAATTCTTTTTAGACATATCACACCTCAAATATGTATATTTTAATAACATTTTAACATGATTGGCAGTAAAAAGCAAACGAATGTTCGAATTTTTTAAATGAGTATATTGACAATAGAACGTATGTTCTGTATTATATAATTATAAAAAGAACATACGTTTGTTTGGAAAGGATGTACATATATGAATACTAAAAAGTATAATTATAAAAAACCCATAAAAAATGCTAAAAGGACAAGATATGTATTAACAAACAGGAAGAGATTTTTTACATTGCTCATGATTCTTTGTGTTGTTATCTTTACTACTGTTTATACAACAACTGTCTTTGGTGCTAAGCCCATTACATATGAAAATGTTGTTGTTGACAAGGGAGATACACTTTGGAGTATAGCAAGCAAATTTAAACCTAGTGATATTAGGGGGTATATTCGCGAGATAAAGGCCCTAAACAATCTCGAATCATCTACTATTTGTGAGAATACCGTACTTGTTGTACCTGTTGAAAGTGAGTAGCTCAGAATCTATTGAAAGTTACTAGCACTGAATCAAGTGAGTAGCTCAGAATCTATTAAAAGTAGTAGCTCAAAATATGTTAAAAATAAGCAATTCTAAGCTTTTGAACATGAGAAGTACTGAACTTTTGCAATTTGACAATTCAATTAGGTGGTAGTATTATAATTCTAGTGTTATTGCTTGATTTGACATAATTTTATGTATTTTGGGGGCCTTTTGACAATGACATCAGAATTAATTATTAATACATTTTTTATTGGATGCATTTTATTTCTAGTCGGTGCAACTGTACCTTTTTTTACATATAGAAATTCTACCTATTCAAATATTACTTCCGGGATAGCAAGCTGTTTAGCCAGTGCTATCATTCTTTTTGCATCCATATATAAGCTTTTATTTTTAAATGATATTAGTATCAACTTTGATATTAACACTAACATTCCTTTTTTAAGTCTAAGTTT
>JAEZFR010000321.1 GCA_023417285.1 Bacillota bacterium | reverse complement strand
AGTCTGAGAAGCATCTGTGAAAAAGTTTCTTCGATATGTTTCACTACATCATCTAAGTTACGTTTTCTTGATTCCACTTCTACGTCAGGGATTAACTTTTCTTCTAAACAATATTCTTTTTTATAATGTCTTTCTTTAAACATACTGCTGCTGCGGCTTGGGTGTTCTTCGATATAATTATCATCAATATACTCTTTTATAGATGAAAACAACTTCTCAGATAAAACAAATGCCGCCTTATCGTATACAACTAGAAAAACCGTCATTTCATTGTTTAATAAGAATTCACCTATAACAGAGATTGCTGTTGTTAACGCTTTATCTTTTGGATAGCCAAAAGCACCTGAAGATATCAGTGGAAATGCGATGCTCTCCAAATTATTAGCTTGTGCTAATGCAAGTGAATTTTTATAGCAGCTAACCAATAGCTCTTGTTCACCACTTTTACCGTCCTTCCAAACCGGACCGACTGTATGGATTACATATTTAGCTGGTAACCTATACCCCTTTGTTATCTTAGCCTCGCCAGTTTCACAGCCACCAAGGGCTCGACATTCTTCGGTTAACTCTACCCCTGCAGCATTATGAATTGCACCGTCAACCCCTCCACCACCAAGTAATAAAGAGTTTGCAGCGTTTACGATTGCATCCACATGGACTTTTATAATGTCATTACGAATTATTTCAAGTGGCACAAATATATCTCTCCTTTTATTTAAAATGCAAAGAAATAACTAAATTATATCTAACCTATGGGCATGAATAAAACACCTTAAATTCATAGTCTATATGCCCATAGAACTTTATCAATTTTTCTTGGAGTCCAGTAATTAGTATTATTTTTCTTATTTAACTGATGTGCTTTTTCTCTCATTAGCTCTATTAAAATTACTCCTTCTGAAGGCTTAATGTTTTGGGGGTTTATTCTTTGAATTTGATTGGAGTAATCCAAATTATGAATATTTAAAAAAGCACTAACTACAAACTGATCAACAGTTCCAAAAAATTCTGGGAATAACACACTTAGCAATCCAGATGCTCCAGCTGTACCTAGCCCTTTAATCTGACTAGCAATTATCAATCCAGCCATAATATCTTTTTTATCAAAAGAAAATAGATTGTTATGAATCTTTTCTAACTCACCGAGATTGTTCTGGTGTTTTTGCAGATGCATTCTAGTAGTAGCAAGTCTATTAGCCGCCGTATATTTCCACACAAAATATTTCTCATATAAAAATGTATAAAACTCTTGGACATTCATCCTAGAGATTGCGACAGCATCTAAATTCTCAAACTCCCGTTCAATATCTAAATTGCTATCCTTTATAAGATTCCAATACTTAGTCTGTTCAATTTGGAGCCATTCATTATGAACAGACGAATTCCACAGGGTATCTAAAGTATTACTTGAAATCTCAGGATCATATCCATCTCTATTATTCTTCGTATTGTTTCTATTCTGTAATTCAATCAAGTCAAATAAATTCATCTTTAACCCCCATTAAATTTACTTTTATAACGAAATTCTTTACAAATACTGTGATGCATTGATTATGCCCAAATATTATATCGCATGGATATATTTGTAAAGCGTAAGAGGATATAGTAAATTATCGTCATTTTTAATTTATTGCATTTTTCCCTTATTCCCAACCATTTTTAAACCAAAAGCAATATCATTAATATTTGATCATTGTTATTTACTATTGAAGGCCTCAATAAACGCTTTATTTATATTATCCTCATGTAATATAAACTATGGCCTAGGCTTGTCAAAAGCCTAAGTTTTTTTCTTAGGATTTTGTGTATGCTAGATTCTATGTTTAGCCTCTTCTTTTTTAATATATATCTAAGTGACTATGGTCATTATTGATTATCCTAAAGATAGCTCGATATATAAACCTTCCCCCTAATTAGCCATTAAATAAATCTTTTCTTTATCAAAGCAGATCTGCGAAGTATGGTTATAAATCTGGATCATATCCTGCATTTTTTCAACAACCATGCCTGTACCCGGATTGCTTATTGCCGCAAATACCCCGACAAATTTCTTTTCCATTCCGATAGCATTGCTTTTTAAATTCGCGCCTTTATCTTGAAGGAACTCGTCCATTCGCCCCTCCTTCACAAGAGGAATATTACCGATGAACTTTCCAACAGCTTTGCTTGCGGTACCTAATCCTTTTACCACATTTGCTTCTAGAGCGCAGTTCCCCATCTTTTCAAGACGAACCGAACACTCTCCAAATAAATCTCTATATGTTTGTGACATTTCACTTATCTCTTCTTTAATGCCTGTGATGTATTCTTCTTTAAAATTACCGCTTAGCATTATTTCCATAAGCGATGCCAATGAGAACGTGTAAAGCGATAATCTATAATATTTGAACTTCTTCTCTAAGTCAGCCAATGTTGATTTTACTTTATTCTGAGCGACAATGAACTGTTTGGCTTTAAGGACCTCATTAACTTTCTTCTGATATGCGTTCATATTCTTTCTGGCGGTTCTTTGAATATCCAATACCAGCTTATGGTTACTAGCAACAAAATGCTCATTATCCCAGTTGAGCTTATACTTCGTGACGATATTCATCAATGTTTCTACATCAGCTTCAATTTCTGATTCCTTTTCAATTTCTAAAAATGATAAAATTTGCCTTTCCAATTCTGCAATATTACCGAGCTCTTTTTCAATCGTAAAAAGCGCTACTGCCATCATCATTATGGCTGGGTTAATTGACCCTGCTGTTGTAGTTACAGCAGACAATGGGCCTTCTGCCTGAAACTGTGCAAATTTTGATGCACCATCACCAGTCTTTAAAGCACCCCAAAAATTGCCATTCTTTGCATCCTTAAGAACATCACCAACGCCTGCATTAGATAATCGATATAAGCCATCTGTGGCAAATGTGGTTGTCTGTGTGAAAGTATTCAATGCCGGAATAAGTGATGACACCCCAGCTCCTAAAATCGATAACTCTGCAATTGGTACGCATAATGTTTTCTTACTATTTATAGTAGCACGCGCATCCAACAGCATTTCCTCTGTAGGTTCTATTAAGTCGTTTTGTGTTGTAACGATTTTAACTTTATTAGAATTATCGCTGTTTATATTTATTTCCATTATACTCCTCCAAAATAAGATTTAACGATGATATTAAGCACCTCATTATAATGCTTGTAATTTTCGCGAATGTAGTTTTACTCTTCCTCATCCTGGTAATCTTCCGACGTCAATAAAAACGTTGGGGAATATTTGCTTTGAGGAACCATGCGCTTAATGGCCACACCTGATTTAGCTTTTCGTCCGATGACAAATAGTGATGCTACGGTTTGTACTGCAGACATTTTTGATTAACACCTTTACTAATTCTCAATGAAAACTCACTTTTTTATTCTCTACCAACATTATACAATATAGTATAACATTTTTAATCTTTTTCTTTAATTCTAGACTAAAAATTGTAAAATAAGTTTAAGTACTACAAATTCCGTACAAGAACTCTATGTGGGCTTCTCCATCAGTACTTACCTTTATATGATCCAAAGTTTCTGCTAATAGTTCAAACAGCATTTCATCAATATGCCCATACTCTTTAATAAATCTCTTCATTTCCTTTCCCTATATGCCCTAAGTACATCATCACCATTAATCGCAGCATTCCAAGCAGGCAAATATCCCTCATAGTTATCTAATATTTTATTCCACACCTGTACAAATGCCTGCTCAGGTACTCCCTCGGGAACAAGTATATCTGTGCAAAGCATTTGACGTGGTTTAGGATCCTTTTTCCTTCGTATAACATCTGAATTAGTTGATTTTCGGTGTAAAGGTTTTTATGTACATGTTCTGTCCTTTACCTCTGTTCCATTGTTTGCATGGAAGCTGTTGCACCGCCAATATTACCTTCTTCACCAACTCGTTTAGATTCACCTAAAACAAAAGAAAACCCGCATACCGAGCAAATTATCTTTGCCGATAGCGGGTTTTCTGGATTGTTGCGGTGAAATGTTGAGATTTTATGATCAATGCAGTATTTATTCTGCCTTTCGAACTCTAGCTGAACGCATTTCCATATTTCTTTTTCTATTATTGCTGGTTGTGTACTCTCGTAGTAATATTGTGGCAACTCTCCTTTGTTATGTACTCTCTTTTTAGTTATATAGTCTACATTATATGTCTTTTGGCATAGTGTATCACCTTTTATCTTTTCATTGGTTAATACCCTACGAATATGGCTATGACACCACTCTTTGCCACCATAAACCATGGGTATATTTTCTTCTGTTAGCCTTTTGGCAATCTGGAATGTCCCATATCCATCAAGAAACTCCTTGTATATACGTTGCACAATAGCTGCCTGCTCTTCATTTATTATTAAGTTACCACTATCATCTTTATCATAGCCAAGGAATTTGCCACATGGTATACTCTGTACTAAACCTCGTTCATATTTTCTATGTATTCCCCATTTCACATTTTCAGATAACGAAAGGCTCTCATTCTGGGGAACTGCTGAAATTAGAGATATAAGCAATTCCCCCTCACTTCGTACTAATTAATCTGTAAAAATCTCAAAAAACATATAAAAAAGTACTAATAACTATTAATGTATATGTACATTAAATGTCATAATCTTCAATATAGACATTTTCATTATTAGTCAAATCTATAAAACCATTTTTATAAATTTCATATACTAATTTATCTCCTAGAGACTTATCTTCATAAACATTGACTAGTATAACTTTTGATTCTCCTAAACAATTAAATCCTACTTGATAACCGCCGTTCTCTGGTCCAGCATAACTGCATGATACAACATTAACAGCATAAGCAATTATATCTTCGTCCTGCTTAATTAATATTCTCATTACTGTCTCCTCCATATATAAAGTTAAATAAAACTATAACCAGATTAATATTCTTTTTGCAAACCAATGCTAATAGTATTTATTTACGTAACTAATACCTGTAATTGACCCTTCTGCATCCTTTAGATAATGCTTAAGCTCCTCAATTGGCTTTTTCAGGTCTACTTTGAAAGTTATTTAAATTTCAAGCATACTTTTAAGTGTTTTAGTACATGGGTACGTAAAACAAAAACTCATATTTAGGCATTAGAACATTGTTGCCTACTTAATTTGGTCTAATATTTAGCTCTAGTAGCATATTAAGTTTATATAGATAGCAGCCTCCCCTCTAATATTTGTTAGTATAATTTTTACTATCTCATAATGTACTTCTTTTTATATTCTACCACTTTACGTTTACTACAGCAACCATTGTTTACTCGTTGCAAACAGCCAAACAAGCTATATGTCCAAGCAAAAAGAGAAGTTTATATACACATGTGAGCCTTTCCCTCTACTGACTACTACAACCCCAGCGCATAAAAAAACTCACCATTTATATGTAAATTTCATTGTATCAATATTTAATTATTTAATTGAAGAGAGGGACCAATTTGGCTTTGCGTTTACCGTTAGGTAATTATAGATAGTCTTATTATGTCTACTAATACTATTAAAGAGATAAACGGTAGTAATAGACTAATAATACAAGTACTGTAATAATAATATCCAAAATTGTACTGCAAGCTAACACACTAAGAATGCACACCTCTGCCAATTTTGCACTCCCATGTGCATTTAGAATTCACTGCACACTCATTGGTTCATTGGTTTTAGTAATAATAGTATCAATCACACAGTCCATAACTTTACCAAACCCGCAAACCCAGCAATATCAACGCACAACAAAAATACTCACGATTTGAATGTTGAGATTTTAATAAAATAAAAAACCTAGATGAAAAAATCATCTAGGTTTTTTGGCTGCCGATCAAGGATTTGAACCCTGACAGACTGATCCAGAGTCAGTTGTGCTACCGTTACACAAATCGGCAATGTCTTGTGGACAAAACGTATTATAGCACTGCTTAACACCTGATGTCAATAGATTTACCACTATATTTTTTGAATTATCAAGTAAAATATAGTGGTAATAATTACATCTATTAAACCTGTTTCGTTAAGACTACTGCGTTTAACCGCATTTAATTTAATCCTACTTCAATTAAATCTACTTCATTTAAACCTGCTTGCCATTATGACTTATATGAATGTATATACCAATACTATTTCTTATATGAACGTATACCAATACTATATTCCAATACTACTACCCTGGCAGCTATATCTCCATCTGTTCTCCAATAGAGAACAAATATATATATTTTTGGCGTACTACCTTACCAGTGAGCCGCGTTAAAGCCTGAGCATAATAATCTAGCTGTAACCTATATTTATCCTGTAATTCATCATTTACTTCCGATACATAGTCTGTTTTATAGTCTACTAGAATAATCTCTCCATCCTCTTCAAAATAGCAGTCAATTACCCCCTGCAAAAGTACTATTTCATTGTCATTGATATGACTGTAAGCAGGGATAGATGAGCACTGTATCTCAAGGTGAAATGGTATTTCACGATTCACAACGGGTGCATTCCTCATCCTGCTGGCTAGATCAGAGTTCATGAACTTCTCAATTCTGTCAATCCTAATACTATCAGCCTGATTTTGCAACAGTAGATTTTTTTGTACCATTAAATCAATCTGTTTTTTAATATCAAAATCATTAAAATCAAGATGCTGCAACACAAAGTGTAAAATACTTCCCTTTTCTGCCCCAGACAATTGTTTTTTACCCTGTAGGAATAATGGTTTTTTCATAACCGGACGCTCAAGCAGCTTTTCACCATCTTCCTCACCGGTAGAGAATAATCTTTTCAACTCAGTTACCGAGAATTTAGGTGGAATAGTTGAAAGCTCACTGCCACTGTATTCCCAGCTCAGCCTCCTATCTATCTCCTGCCTGTAATACTCACTGCTGTCGTCGGCTGAGCCCATAAGCCACTGCTCCAAACTATTACTCTGCTGTGCTTGGGCATCATCTGAACAACAGGGTAAATCCCCTTCCTTGCAGAAATACACTTGCCAATGAGATTTTAAGCTGTCATTGTTGGTAGCCATTGTTGCATCTCCATCAATAGAGCTATTTTCATCTCTGAGGCTGCAATCACCTAATAACTTACTGCAATTACCTAATACCTTACTGCAAGCACCTAACAATTCACCACAATCCTCATGTCTAGTGAGTGCTGAACAAATCCAGTCGAGATAGCTCTGGGCCTTTAGCATATTATATGGCTCCAGTTTGCAATCCGAATCGCTTTTTGACATGTCCAGCCATTTCTTTTTTGCACTGTCCAGCTTTCTGACAGAACCAGTAATAATAAGCTTTTCTCGAGCTCTTGTCATAGCAACATAAAGTATTCTCATTTCCTCTGAGAGAGTCTCGGTGCGAACCTTCATTTGAATAGCGAGCTTTGCCACAGAAGCATATTTAAAACGTGTAATATCAACTATATCGGGACCAAAACCTATGTCCTGATGCAAGAGAATACTTCTATATATATCCTGCATATTAAATTTCTTGCCGCATCCACTTAGAAAAACCACTGGAAACTCAAGCCCTTTGCTTTTGTGAATACTCATTATTCTGACAAAATTATCATTGTCATCAAGAACTTTGGCACTGCCCATATCACCCTTGCTGGTCTTGAGCTTGTCAATAAAATTAATAAAGTTGAATAAGCCCTTGAAACTGGTTGTTTCAAACTGAAGAGCCTTTTCAAACAGCATTCTCAGATTGGCCTGTCGTTTCTCACCGCCAGGTAATGCACCCACA
>JAEZFR010000240.1 GCA_023417285.1 Bacillota bacterium | reverse complement strand
AGTCTGAGGCAATTCGTTGCTGAAACAATTCTCCAGCATGTTGAGGAGCAGTCTGTATCCTCTTATCATGATTTCATAATAAATCTGCGCCTTGCTGCTAAAGTACACGTAGACGGTTCGCTTGCTGAATTCTGCTTCCTTGGCGACTTCATCCATTGAAGAATTCACATACCCCTTTGTAAAGAAAACCCTTTCAGCGGCATCAATAATATCTTGTCTTTTAATCTCTTTTTCTTGACGTTTTCGTTCTTCATATCCCATACAACCTACGTCTCCTTCACTTAAATGTATTAAAGTAAACTATTAGTTTACTTTAATGTTATATCTGACTTATATTTTTGTCAACGGTTTCATTATATGTTTTTATAATTCCGAAGCTAATGTATATTGTTTTGAATATAAGCCATATTCAATAGGATATATAAGTATGAGTGTTATACTTCTTTAAAGAGTTAATTGACATTATTTATGTAATATATTATTATAATTGTAAAAATTAACCAATTGCAAGGAGGATTTATAATGAACAAATTTATCAAATACATAACAATGTTTATTGTTATGTGTATTTTCACGATTTCTACGGTAATAATATTCCCTCAAACATCTGTAGCAGCAACGAGATTCACTGCTGTATCAAACGGAGTTTCTTGGACATACTCACTACTTGCCGGAAATGCTGTTGATGTTCGTTTAGCCAGTAATGTCTCAGGTCAATTAGTTGTCCCAAGTTCATTAAATGGATATCCTGTAACAACTGTATCCGGAACACGTTCATCCGGTAGTTATACAACTATGCTTGGATCTTATGGTGCAAATATTACCTCTGTAATTTTTCCAGATTCTTTAAAAGAAATTGGGGACTGTTCATTAAGAAGTAAGTCTAAGATTACATATGTCTATATTCCGGAAGGAGTAACAAAAATAGGCTATATGACATTTGCTAATATGGACAACCTTTCTTCAATAACCTTACCAAGTACATTAACTACTCTTGGATATGGTGTATTTTATGATTCTGGAATTACATCGCTTACTATTCCAGGAGGTGTGACATTATGGGGGGATTACTATAACAAGTACTACTCTGATAATGAATCAATATTAAGCAGACTATGTATTCAGTGTGATAATCTTACAAATGTAGTCATTGAAGATGGTGTATCTATTATTCCCCAGTATGCATTTGCCAGTTGTCACTCACTCAAAAGTGTTTCACTCCCCAATACATTAACCAAGATTGGAGACGGTGCATTTAATAATAGCAATTATTTAAGTTCAATTGTAATTCCTCCAAATGTAACCACTATAAATAAATTAGCATTTAATCTTTGTGATGGATTAGCTGCTATTTATTTTTTGAATCCATATACATCGATTTACGATAACAAACAAACCATAAGCACCTCAGCTATTATTTATGGATTTAGTGGGTCAACGGCAGAAGCATATTCCACCACTTACTCTAGAACGTTTGTATCAATTGACTAAAGGAGGAATTTTTTTGAAAAAGTTATTAATGTTCTTTTTAGCTTTTGTATTACTAATAAATACATACCCATTACAGGCAGCATCTGACAAATACTATTTTGATGCTAATACCGGTTTTTGGATGACCAATAGTAATGGTACTACAGTACAGACAGAAACATTAACAAGAAATGGTGACTCTACTTTAGTAACAATTAAAAATAGCACAAGTACTGTTTACGTTCTTGTTGATGCGGGAAATAGCAATGACGTTGCTGCTGAATTAAGAAAAAGAAACATTACCACAATTAATTATTGTATCATTACTCATAATCATATTGACCATATGCGAGGACTTAATTACTTTTATAAATTAGGAACAAATGAGAAACGGATTGTGATTTCTAAATTATATGTTAGTACGTATGAATATGATAAAATTTCAAATTATGTAGACTATCTAACTAGTGGAAAAAGCATATCAAGTAATGGCACTACAACTACCAACACAAACCATAAATCAACCTTATATAAAATAAGTCCCGTGTCCTCAAATACCAGTAATGCAACCACAGCTGTAGGCACTTATACAACATTGATTCACCCGATGTTTAACACAAATTCTTATATAAGGTCTTTTACAACCCCTGGAGGGGCTGTTTCAGATGCTGCCATGGGAAATAATGCATCTATGATGGTAGTTATTCGTACAAGTGCTGCCAAAGTGGTATTAGGTGGCGATATATATGCTTATACGATGTCCTGTATAAATAATAATTTGTTAATAAATGGAACAACTACTAAAATTAATCCTGAGACAGGTATACCAGTTAGTGTTTACACAGGTACTCCATTATGGACTTCATACGTAAATGCCTTAAATTCATATGTCTTTAATGACAATTTAAGATATACTGTTTATAAGGTATCACATCATGGAATTAGGACATTTTATAATACAACAAACAGCTCAAATTATTCATCGTTTACAACTGTTGGGGGTACTCAGTACAACTTATTAGAAAACGGATATACAATTGATAAAAACCTATTTAAAAAAATAAAACCAAACGCAATCATCTTAACTGGTAATAGTGAAAATTCTGACGATGAAAAATATTTTGGCAATATTTTGGATGCGTTAATAGAAAGTACAAATAATTATGAAGTATTCAGTCAAAATACGTTTTAGAATTACCCTTATAGATTTACTATAAAAACGAGTCCGTTTCAAAGTTCATAAAAAACCTCCGTAATTGATGTTAAAATTAATCAATCATGGAGGTTTTTTATGGGAGTCTTGAACTCACGAGTAATTTTTTCTTATTTTTGTCTTTTTGGCATTAAGCTCAAAATTAACATAATCAGCGCAAGGGGAATCATGACTTTATCCAGATATCCCCCCGGCGGTGTTCCGGCATTGGCTTCGAAAACAAGTGGCTTCATTACGCCAAGCAATA
>JAEZFR010000212.1 GCA_023417285.1 Bacillota bacterium | reverse complement strand
CATCTCTATTAATATCGGTGCGAATGCGGCTGCGATGATTAAAGAGGCTAAATCAAAAGAAAAGTCGTACAGTGAGCTAAAACAAGAGCAAGAAAATATGAGGTCTGTCACTGATAAGCTGAATGCTGCAAAAGCAGCAAACTCAACAAGTTCTCAGAATAATAATACTAAGGCACTTGATGGGGCTAAAATATCACTGAAAGATGAGTCCAGTGACGGCATTGACATGAATCTGGATCTGGGTATCACCATTGATTTAGCACTGATGGCTAAAACCGATGAGAGCACTGGGGACAAAACCTATTTTTACATCGTAGACAAGTTGTATCTATACGCTACGACGGGGTCCGCTGTTGGTGGCACCTATTATGCAGTTATTCCTGTAGTATTCATACCTGTATACCTTTACTATGAGCTAGAGGGAGTAGGGACCTTAACTGCGGTGGCCACAACCTCAGGGAACAACCAGCTAGAAAATGAAAAAGTCGAGGACTTAAGTAAGATCAACTATGACAATTTAAAGTGGTTTGGTGAAGTCAATATCAATACTGGTTTTACTGTTAGTGCTGGCGCTGGAATTAAGGGGGCTATATCTGGGGACATAAATCAAAGTGGAGAAATCGACACAAGTTTGGTACTGCTAAAAGAGAAGGGTAGCGGAACAATATCCTTTACAACCTTCCTAAAATTTAAATTCTTAGCCTTTGAGTTTAGTTGGAAGATAATCAACAAAGATGTAGAGCTGTTCAATTACAATAATATGGCAGGGAAGAGTTTTAACTTTACTTCTTCAATTACCGATGTGGATTCCAGCGAAGTTCAGACATCGGACAGGGAGTATCTGAATACAACCGCCTCCCAACAGAGGTCCACGGCACAGCTCTTTGCTGCAGGAAATGGAGCTAAAGATACTGTAATACAGAGCATCGGCGTTTATCCGGGTGCAGAACCTCAGAACATCAAGGTTTCAGAAGATATGACGGTTACCGTGTTTTTGGCGGATCTTGGCTACAGGGATGACTTAAACGCAACGGAAATACTCTATACTGTAGGTACAAGAAGTTCAAATGGAATATGGACCTATACGTCTCCTAAAAGAGTGGTAAACGATAGTACGCCTGACTTCTATCCTACGCTTTTCAACGTAGGCGATAAGGTTTTATTGACCTGGTCCTCACCTGCTGAAGAGTGGACGAAAAATGAGTCTATATATGCCTTGAACAGCACGGAAATATACGCCGCCTTCTTTAATCCTGTGACAAAAAGCTTTGAAGCACCTATACAGGTAACAAATGATGCAATGACCATTAACTATTATAACAATATTGGAAATGCCTCATGGGAAGGTGCTACTGGCTTTGGAGACAGTAGACCACAGGTGGCTTACGATGCAGACACCAATACCCTTGCTTTGTTCTATATAAAGACGGAGTACGACATGTGCTATTATCAGCTGGATGTCAACGGACAGCTTGTAAAGCTGGTGGATGGGTACGGATACCCACGTACACCTACAGATGAGGAGCTTGCAACAGGAAATCTAGTAAATGTACCAGCAGGTGATAACTATATTGTATACAGATTGTATGATATGAATACGAAGGCCTGGGTAAATGACTATAGCGGTATTGACCTGCCAAACCAATTTGATGATGATGAGGCTTCAGCATGGTATGGACAACGCTTCATGGAGCTGGGATTGACTGACGAAAACGGAAATAACCTCTTGAATAACCCAAAGGTGGAGCAGATATCAGCTACAGCATGCAATGGAGAGGCTTTGATTTTATACACTCTGGATTTGGATGGAGATCAAACCACCACCCAGGATCAGGAAATATTCATGCAGGCTTATAATTTTAGTACAAAGAAGGTAAGTCACCCTATTCGAATCAGCAATAATAATGTCCAGGACTACAATGCTCAGTTTGCAGCCTACAAAAACAATATATACCTATTTTGGGCGCAAGCTGGGAAGCTTGTATACTATGATGTTCGAGAGCTTCTGAGCACTTATATGGGGAAAACCACAGCCTCAGATGGTAGACCTTTGTATGAGCTTAAGGAGTATGTGGATAAAACATACCCAGGTGAAAATGGTAGTGCTGTTACAATCAAAGAAGTAGTAGAACCCACAAAGGCTACTCTTGAGGAGAATTATCAGGCTGCGGACAACTACGAGGTTAGCGTTTCGGAAAACGGTTATATATGCATACTATGGACTGAAAAAGAAATTGCTACAGAGAGAAAATTTGAAAATGAAGAAATACCAGAGGAGTCCTTCTATGCGGTATTGTATGATCCTAAAGGACAGGAAAGCAAAATTACTGAATTGAATTGTGCAAATACAGATTCAGGCCATGTGCATGATGCTACCTGTCCTACTAAGGGAACAACCACTTACTCGGGAACATGGAGCTTAAAGAATCGTATTGAAACAGATATGAGCAAGGGAAAAGTTAATATGAGCCAATCCTTTGTTGTTTTTGACAATGGAGAAGTTCATACCGCTCATATGCGATTGAATAAGCAAAGAGTGGATGCTAACGGAAAGGTATTAAGTCCATCTGAAAAGGTTACAGGTACGGATAACTACGTAAAATGGCTTCCCAATGAAAGCACACGGAAGCTGATTATTTCAAATTTTAATATAGATTCTACCCTTGAGTTGAAAGCGGAGAATATAATGTTCTCCAACAGCTGTGCAAATCCTGGAGACACGATAAGGATAACAGCTACGGCGAAAAACACAGGCTTTCAATCCTCAGGAAGAGTAACCTTTACCTTCTATGAGGTATTAAAAGATGGAACACAAAATCAGATTGGTACTTATACCAGCGCAGATAAATTATCTGCAGGCTATGAGGTAGATGGATTTGTAGATTACACGGTGTCAGAGGATTTGGATAAAATTTCAGTTTCTGCTGTAGAGGCAGACAAGAGCGAAAGCGATGCCCTATGGGCAAATAAGTCATTGGAAAAAATGCCGCTCTACAGTGTTCAATCGGTGAGAAGTAAAGTTCTTCAACCAAACCTTGCGCAAAGAGACAAGCTAGGGTTGAAAACAGGGGATATGCTGTATGAAGTAACGACGACAATCCAGAACGTCGGAAACATGCCTTCTGGCAATGCTAGCATGAAGGTATTCCTGTATAATCCAGATGCCTATAGCGACGAAACAGGTACAGAAAGCTTCACACTTGATTTATTAACAGAATCCTTGGTATTACAACCAAAAGAAACAAAGACAATGACCAAAACAGTTATTGTAACCAAAGAGCAGATTAGCAAGGCAGCTGCTTTAAGTGTCAATAAAAAGGTTGAGTTGGGAGTAACAGCAGAGGAAACTAAAGTTCTAGACAGCAATAAACTATTGATTTCAGACTCACAAAGCACCTATGTCGCTATTGATTCAAATCAATTAGAAGATATTCAGATAACCCAGAATGGAAATGCAGTGTCGGATTTGGAAATGATGGAAGGACAGAGTATTGTGCTAAAAGGTCAAATTCTGCCAGAGCAATCCTCCAGCAAGAACATATTGACATGGGATAGCAGCAACCCTCAAAATGTATCCCTATCCATTACAAGTGAGGGAGAATGCATACTACATGCAAATAATGAGGGAACAGCAACGATTACTGTGACGGCAGCCCCCTATGGTTTTAAAAAACAATTGCAGATAAGTGTGACGGATGTTCCCGGCGTATCCACCATGTCGGTGTCCGCGTTGACCGCATTTGCATCACAGACAGCCGGTTACGCTGCTGCGCCGGCGGCACAGACGGTGACCATCACGAACACCGGAGATCAGGTCATCACCCTGACGCCGCCGACGGCGACGAATTACACCATTGGCGCGCTTTCAACGACCAATCTTGCAGTAAGCGGTACGGCGACCTTTACCGTTCAGCCCAAAACAGGATTGCCAGTCGGGGTGTATAACGAGACGATCTATATAACTGGCTCAAGCGACGCTTCTGCGAGCGTTTCGGCGCAGTTCACTGTCACGGCGGCGGCCCCCGAGTCATCCTCCGGCGGCAACAATCCTCCCGTACCGGTGACCCGAATCGATAACGGCGGCAGCACGACCAGCGCCAACCTTAAACAGCTGGTTTCCGAAAGTAAAACCCTGACGGTGGACGCGGACAAGGGCGCAAAGCTAGTGTTCGACACCGAAGCCCTCAAGGGTATAATCAGCCAGACAACCGGTGATATCAAGGTTGAGATGAAGGACGTTTCTCCAGCACATCAGGAGAGCCTCCCTGGTAAGCGTGTGTTCGCTCTGACCGTATCCTCAGGTAGCACAACAATCTCGAACTTTGACGGAGTGGTTACCGCCTCTCTGCCATATGAGTTGAAGGAGGGGGAGCGCGCGCAGGATGTGACTGTATGGTACCTCGCAAGCGACGGCACCATGACTGAAATCCCCTGCTCCTACGACCCCGCGACAAAGCTTGCGACATTTACGGTTACGCATTTCTCCCTGTATGTGGTGGGCGTTGCCGGGACTGAGCCTTGGGTCAATCCCTTCTCTGATGTGAGCAAGAGAGATTGGTTCTATGGTGCAGTGGAATTTGCCAATCGGAACGGCCTCTTTGCGGGCACAGGCGTGGACACCTTCTCGCCTAACAACCCCATGACCCGTGCTATGCTCTGGACGGTGCTGGGACGTTTGGACGGACAGAGTCTCTCGGGCAGTGGAGTATTTGATGCCGCGCGCATCTGGGCCATGGGCGCCGGTATCACGGACGGCACTAACCCTGACGGAAATATTACACGGGAGCAGATGGTAACAATACTGTGGCGGTACGCTGGGGCACCAAAGGCCGGCGGTGAACTGAGCAAGTTCTCCGATGCGGGCAGCGTGGCAAGCTACGCTGTGGAAGCCATGGCCTGGGCAGTGGAAAAAGGCATTTTGGCCGGCGCCAACGGCGCTCTGATTCCGAAGGACAACGCCACTCGTGCACAGGTGGCTACCATTCTGGAAAGATTTATCAAAGAAGTAGCAAAGTAAGTATCAAAGTAAGTATCAAAGAAGTAGCAAAGTAAGAACAATGTAAATAGTAAAGCAAATAGTATAGAAACGGGAGTGCCTCAAAAAAACGTGGCCCTCCCGTTTTTTGAACCGTAAAATAGAACGCCAGGATTCTGGACTAGATGTATTTGGCCATTTAATCAGTAATTCTGAGTACAGCAATTTTTAATAGCATCGCCCATATATTTTGCCCAAAATCATTTAAATCAAAAATGGTTATGATAGAAACAATCACACTGTAAAATTAGTGTAAATTTACCAATAAATATTGAATGTACAAATTGGATTCGTTACAATAGATTTTCAGGCGGAGAGAACCGAAAGAATATCTAATGCGTCTAATCTATGACCGGTCAAAATAACGATGGGGAGGACACACATTGACAAGTGAAGAGTTTTCACAGCAAATAGTTAATATGATGCAAACGCTGTATCGTGTAAGTTACTCGCAGTTATCACAAAGTTGTGACCGTAATGAGGCGGTGCAGGAATGTATTTTAAAGGCCTGGCAAAAACGCGATCAGCTAAAAGAACCGAGATATATGCAAACATGGGTTATTAGGATACTTATTAACGAGTGTCGCAATATTCAGAGAAAACGGTGGAGAGAAGTACCACTGGATAAGATACCAGAACGTATCGCACCAGTGGATGCAGATTATGAATTACATGACGCGCTTCTTATCCTGGACGAGAAGCTACGTTTGCCAATTATTCTACATTATGTAGAGGGATTTACCGTAAGCGAGGTCGCCGATATACTACGCTGGCCGCAGGGGACGGTTAAATCGCGGATGAATCGGGGCAGAGCAGAGCTGAAAAAATCATTGACCGAGGAGGATTATAACCATGCAAAATATGAAAGATCTTAGCAATGCATTTGGAAAGGCGGATATCGGCTTTGTGGATAACGTGTATCATACCCTTTCCAACATACAAATAAAACAGGTCAAAAAGCCTATAATTAAAAAGAGGCTGTACTTAGTTTCAGCCGCATTGATTACCTGCATACTTCTGACTGGGGTTACATTAGCGGCAACCAATACATGGGGGGTGCTTGACTTTCTTCGCCAAAGGGAAAATGGTAAGGGCATCTTATCGAATGCCAGCGAGATTATACAGACAAATGTGCCTCAAGTTACTGAGCGGATGGATTACGCGTCTTTTTCTATACGTGAAGGCGCATTTGACGGGCATAATTTTTACATCATCGTCGATGTAAAGCCGACAAGAGATGAGTATTTGCTGATGGGGCCGGACGTATACCCCAAAGACCCAGTGGGTAACATGGGCCCGGCCTTTATGGGCAAGAGCGGTACAATTGCCGACTACGCTGAAGCTAACGGACAGAAGATGATACAGACGAGCATAGGCATCAGCGGTGTCAACGGAGCTGGACTAGAATATCTTCTCCAACAGGATGGAACTTTCACCTATATGATAAACGGCAGTTTAACTAGTGATTTAGACAAGACGAATATAGATATTAAGTGTGTTACTGCCACGTTTGAGAATCAGAACGGCCGAGAGGTAGTTTTACAGGAAAACATAAGGCGCTCCTCCTTTAACATCACTTTGGAGAATACAGGTATCAGCGAAGTTGTCTCCAGCATAGCTCAGGCAGATTATGTAAGCTGCGGTGTCCGTGTTGACAATATTGTGCTAAAAGCTTCAGAATTGGCGGTCTATGCGGAAATTAGTTATACGGTCATTGATGAGGCCAAGTTTTCAGCAACCGATACTGGATTACAGTTTGAATTTTTAGACTCTAATGCAAACCTTTTACCTGACAGCTTGGTAGTAGGTGGTGGTACTAATACAGAAGACGGAGTGCATTATGTACAAAAGTCATCTATAGGTGCAATGGAGACATTACCCCGAGAGATAACTATTAGGGGATACAATATCTGGGATAAGAGCAGATATGAGGCAAACACTTTTGAACTGAGATAGGTCCTAGCATCAAAAACCCGCCGAATTGGTAGTTAAAATAACCAATCCGGCGGGTTTTTGACTGAGATTGAGATAAAAGAAATACACTTTTTTCAATGATAATTCCAAAAACGCGGTCATCCTATAACTAATCACAATTTAATCTGCCCTTGGTGGCACCTTCTCCGAAGGACAGGGGTATACAATTAAGTTTGCTTAAGTTCGATATCCAGTAACAATACACATTTTATTTACATAAACTGGTATTGCAAGTTAACTTTTTATAGGAGGTATTAACCGTGCTTTCAAGTAGTGAATTTTTAAAACAGTCACTAGGTTTACATTTGTTTTTCGCAAGGATTATGAAGGAACACTCATTCTTTCTTGAGATAGGCTTTACACCTAGAGATGCTAGCTTTACCCAACAGGCAGATAATTTTCGTAAAGAGTTTGACCAAATTTTAGGGGAAGCAATTGCTCTTTCTAATGGTGTTGTTAATCCCGATATTCTTCGATCAGGTGAAGTAATAACCCCTTTTACTTTAAATGCAGAAAACGCAACCACATATTTTACCGGCGTACAAATACCAACTAAATTGACACAAGCAGAAGCAGCATTAGAGGGTGGTGGAGTAATTAAGGATGCACCCAGGCTTGAATATTATGTATCCGTACTTAACCAAAGGGCAATAAACGCAACGGCTGCATTAATACAGTTTAAAAAAAATATCTTATCTGATGTTTTAAGTTGCAAAATGTTTACAGTTAATTACCCATTGCTGATTATACACATAACTCGTGAGGCAGAATTATATCTTAAGCAGCTCAGACGGCTTCAAGCAAGGGAAGAGATACTTCTGGAAAGAGAAGCCTACGAACAAGAGTTTTTCTGGAACAGACAGATGGCTGAACATGCTAAGTTTATTCGAGGATTGCTTGATCCGACAGAGGAAAATTTGATTAGTCAAGCTAATAGTTTTGGAAATGAGTTTGATCAATTAACAGCAGAGGCTAAGGAAGCAATGGACGCAACTGCTCCATTGGTTACAGATGAAAGCTTAAAGGCAACAGAGGACTTACGGAATTTCAAGGCGCAAGGCACGCAGGGGATCCTTGCATGTAAAGTAAAATCAATTATTATACCATTGCTAGGCGATCATGTATTGCGTGAAGCGAATCATTATATACGGCTACTCAAAATGTTTGGAGGAAGATAAATGCAGTTTTTTCCTCACGTTGAGACGATAATAATGATGAATCATGGACAAGATAGAAAATAATCGGATATGACCACAATATGTAGTAGTTTTTTAACGAAAAGAGGGCGAAATCGAGGCCGAAAATTGCACTATTCGGCCTCGATTTTTGGTAATTTAAAACTTGACTTTCCTCCTATTATGTAATATATTACCCATATAGGTAATATATTACATAATAGGAGGAAGTTTATGGATCTAAAAACAAATCCACAAGAACTAAATAATCAGGCCTTCATTTTTGGTAATTTGTTTTTGTTAGCGAACAAATTGCAAGTGGTATGTGATCAATATCTTGACACTGACAATATAACGACAAAGCAATGGTTTTTATTGGCTGCAGTTAATCAATTTAAAGATGCGTCACCAACACTTAGCGAAGTATCAGAGTTGATCGGCTGCTCAAGGCAGAATATAAAACAGCTTGCAATAAAACTTGAAAAGAAAGATTTTTTGAAAATAAGAAAGGATGAAGAAGACACCAGGGCTTATAGGCTTGTGCTGACTGAAAAATGTAATTTATATTGGAAAAGCAGAGAGGAGATAGACAATAAATTCATAGCAGATTTATTAAGCTGCTTAACGTCAGAAGAAACCAATATATTATCAGACTGCATCACCAAAGTTCTTGCAAAGATTTCTAGAATTTATGAATGTAATAGCTTAGATAGGAGGCCAATTGAATGAAAAACAAGTATATTTTTATCGCAATATTATTAGTAATTACAATAGGTATATGTATTTCTGTTTATATTTCCAAAAATCTCGAAAGAACATTTAAAAAAGAGGTAAAAACTGCGCTAGACGGAGAAGGTATAGTAGAAAGCCAAATACTTACACAAGAGGATATAAAGCATTTGCCACACCCAGTTCAAAAATACCTTATTCATGTAGGTGTAGTAGGTCAAGAAAAAGTACATAACTTCAGTGTTATTGCTGATGGCGAATTTAAAATGAATACAGATTCGGATTGGACAAAGATAAAGATTGAACAGTATAACTTTGCTGGCAGTAAACTGGTACGATTGTTCTATCTCAGGATGAATATGTTTGGAATTCCCATATATGCGTTGCATTCCTATACGGACAAAGGTGCATCCATGGTTGGAAGACTTGCAGGCTTGTTTACTGTACTCAATTCGAAAGGAAATGAAATGCGAATCAGCGACACCATAACCTTACTGAATGATATGTGTCTCTTTGCGCCTGCTACCCTTATTGATGAACGAATTTCCTGGGAACAGATTGATGAAAATACGGTGAATGCCATTTTTAAGACAGAATATTGTATGGTTACAGCCACATTATATTTTAATGAAAAAAATGAATTGATAAAATTTACAAGTGAAGACAGATATTATCTTAATGGTGATGGTACTTACCAAAAGGTTAAATGGACTACTCCGATTTCCAAATACAGAGAGGTAAATGGTTTACTTCTGCCTTCATACGGGGAAGCCATATGGAATTTTCCAGATGGGGATTATAGCTATTGTAAATTTACAAATATCAAGAGCGTTATTTATAACATAGAGCATTAAATTCGCTAATTCTGACAAATTTAATACCATATTAGAAGATGTATATTAAAGGAATCTCCAATAAACAAATACCTTGAAGATGAAAGGTGGAAAGGGAAGAAAATATCAGAGAGCAACATCATACAAGAATTATGCCAAGACATGTGCTACACTCTTGATATCAAATATTCAGGAAAGGAGGAAAACTCTTGATAAAAGAAATAAGAACAGTGAAATTTGATGCGGAGTTAAAAATTGAAGCATATCATTTTCAAGGGATTATGCAAAAGTTTCCCAACCATTTTCATGAGTATTATGTAATCGGCTTTATCGAAGACGGCAGGAGGCATTTATCCTGTAAAAACAAGGACTACACCATAGAACCTGGAGATTTGCTACTGTTCAATCCTGGCGATAACCATACCTGTGAACAAATTGACGATAAAACGCTGGATTATCGTTGTATCAATATTCAATCGGAAATTATGAGCAAAGCTATTTCTGAAATAACAGGTAGGGACTGTTTGCCCTATTTTACGACACAGGTAGCTTTTCACAGCGAATTGGTTTCACTATTAAGTGAACTGCATCTGATGATTATGCAGGAAGAGAAGGATTTTAGAAAAGAAGAAATTTTCTTTTTGCTACTAAAACAGTTAATTGAAGAATATGCAGATGAAAAGGTTACACTGATTTCCGACCAAAACATGGAGACCAAGGCCATCTGTGAGTTTTTAGAGAAAAACTACAGGAATAATATAACTTTAGATGACTTATGCAACCTGACCGGGTTGAGCAAATATTATTTGCTGCGCTCATTTACCAAGCAAAAAGGGATTTCGCCATACAGTTATTTAGAAACAATACGAATAGATAAAGCAAAAAAGCTCTTGGAGCAAGGTGTATTACCGATAGACGTAGCATTACAGACCGGGTTTTCCGATCAAAGTCACTTCTCAAATTTTTTTAAAAAATTCATTGGGCTGACTCCAAAGCAGTATATGAATATTTTTAGAGAAACGCGAAGTTAAGCGGTTACACAGAAAGGATTTTTATGGACAGAAAAGAGGAGATTACCGGACATCTACTTGCTATAATTACTATTTTTATTTGGGGCACCACGTTTATATCAACGAAGGTTCTTTTGAAGGCAATATTACCAATCGAAATATTGTTTTTGAGATTTACAATAGGACTTATTATTTTGTCGATTGTATACCCAAAAAGGCTTAAAATTAAAGAAAAAAAGCAAGAATTGTATTTTGCTGCAGCTGGTCTATGCGGCGTAACACTTTACTATTTGTTGGAGAACATAGCCCTCACTTATACCTTTGCTTCAAATGTCGGTATAATTATTTCTATAGCTCCATTTTTTACGGGTATTTTTGCGCACCTATTTTTAGAAGGTGAGAAGTTGAAACCACAATTTTTTGTTGGATTTATTATCGCACTTACAGGAATATTCCTTATCAGCTTTAATGGATTCAGTGTTCTGAAGTTAAACCCAGTAGGCGATATATTGGCTGTATTGGCTGCTGTCGTATGGGCGGCCTATTCTATCATAACAAAAAAAATCAGCACATTTCATTATAATACTGTTCAAACAACACGCAGAATTTTCTTTTACGGACTGGTGTTTATGATACCTGCATTATTTATATTTGGATTTAATCCAAATATTGATCTGATGATGCAACCTGTGAATTTGTTTAATATACTATTCTTGGGTCTCGGGGCATCAGCACTTTGCTTTGTTACCTGGAACTCAGCAGTTAAGATACTGGGAGCTGTAAAAACTAGTGTGTATATTTATATGGTTCCTGTTATAACAGTTGCTACCTCCATAATTATATTACGAGAAGAAATTTCGGGTATTGCTGTATTAGGAATTATACTTACACTGTCAGGTCTGTTTATCTCTGAAAGTAAGATTTTAGTAAAGAGAAAAGAACAACCTATAAATGAATGATTGTATTGTCCAATATTTAACTATAACTTAATGGCTAAATGGGTTAGCAAAAAAACGTCGCACTATAAATAGAGATGCGGCGTTTCTTTATTTATATATTTCTTGAATTCGTGGTGCTAATGGATAAGGCAAAGAGCTGAAAAAGGAATGGAGAGGCAACAGCAGAGTTAAAACAATATTACATAAAAATATGTTAAAAACAACCGTAATATGGTAAAATTATTTATTATTACTTGTATGTTATTGTCAGAAAAACCAGGATTCTGGCAAAACAAGTATCGGGAGAAAAAATAATATGGAAACCATTATTTTTATGTACATAACACTAATACCTGTAATATTAGCCGGAATACTTACAATGATATGGTGTAAGCTGCCAACACTTAAATTCTTGCAAAGACCTATAGATGGCGGAAAATGCCTACGGGATGGGAAAAGAATATTCGGCGACAATAAAACCTGGATGGGGTTATGTGGTTACCTTATTACAAATATGCTAGTTTTCATATTATGGGGTTTAATATCCGAAAAAAGTGATTATCTTCAGATGCACAACTATTTCTATAGTTATTATAATAATACTCCTTCTTTCAATTTGTTAATCGGATTACTCAGCGGGTTAGCATATGCACTATTTGAACTGCCCAACAGCTTTCTTAAACGCAGGCTTGATATAAGACCAGGCAAGAGCATTAGCGGAGGATGGAAAGTATTTTTTATTTTCATGGATCAGGCTGATTCTGTTATTGGATGTGCATTAGTTGTATGGTTGTTTTATGATATTGGTCTGTTAACATTTATAGCATTCATTTTGGTGGGAGCACTTACACATATGGTGCTAAATATGCTGCTATATTTCCTACATCTAAGGAAAAACATGTTTTAAGGAGAATAAGGTGATAATCAAGTTTAATAATAAGAATATAACCAAAAAACTTGGTAACAAGGGTAAATATTTAATGCTTATGAAGCAGAATGGCTTTCAAGTCCCAGATGGCTTTATACTCGATAGCGATTGCTATGACGAGATTATTAAGTCATATGGTATACATGAGAGTATTCAGCAGTTATTAAAAGAAGTATACAACACAGAGTCGGCAGACAACAAAAAGTCAGCAAACAGCACAAAATCAGCAAACAGCACAAAGTCAGCAGACAGCACAAAGACGGCAAACAGCACAAAATCAGCAAACAGCACAATGTCATCAAACAGTGCAATGTCACCAGACACCATAAAGGCAGCACAAATCAGTAAGAAGATAATGCAATTGTTTGATGGTGTGAAAGTAGATAATACCATTATCAGCTTAATAAAAGAGAATATTGATCCGAAGAAGAAATACGCTGTAAGAAGTAGCGGAACAAGTGAGGATTTGGACAATTTTTCTTTTGCAGGGCAGTATGAATCCTTTTTAAATATCCAAGGAATTGATAATATAATAAAGGCAATTGTTGATTGTTATAAATCTATGTTTTCCGAAGTAACGCTTACATATTTAGCAAACCATAGCATTCCTATGGATAATTTGAAGATGTCAGTTGTTATACAGGAAATGATAGCCTCAGAATACAGTGGCATTGCTTTTACAGTTAACCCCATTACAGGAGAAGACAAGGAGTTTTTGGTAGAGGTTGCAGAAGGGTTAGGGGACAATATTGTAAAAGGGAAGGTAAAGCCGGAACAGTATTTATACAACTGGTATGAAGAACGGTATCAATACGATCAGAGCAATAGGCTCTTGGATAAAGAAATGCTGAATAGTATGATGAAGACATTTCTGGATATACAGAGCTTTTTTGGATACCCCTGTGATATTGAATTTGCCATTTCAAAGGGGGAACTATACATTTTACAGGCTAGAGCCATTACCAGGATAAAGTATTCTGGCATAAAAGATATTTGGACAACAGCTGATTTCAAGGATGGTGGAGTATCGGCAGCGGTTTGTACTCCATTTATGTGGAGCGTGTATGAATATGTATGGGAGTACTCCTTAAGAAGATTTGTGATTGAATCCAAAATATTAAAGCCTCGAGAGTGTGAAGTAAAATTAGGAGAAATGTTCTATGGGAGACCTTATTGGAATCTGTCAGTTGTAAAATTGGCCATGAGCAAGGTTCCGGGTTACAAAGAACGGGAGTTTGATTCAGACTTTGGAGTCAAGATTACCTATGAGGGAGATGGAACTACCACAGGAATTACGGTTTCTTCTATCTGGGGTATCATAAAAATGGCAATTGCCCAGAAAAGAATAATAAAGGAAAGAAATCAAAATGTAGAGCGTTATAAGGATGAATTACTGAAAAAGTATGAGGATTATCGCAAGGACTACTGGGTTTCTAAAGATGAAAAGGAATTTGAGCAGGAATGGTATCAATTGACCAAGATAGACTATCTACAAAGCGAGTCTACTTATTTCTGGCAGATTTTTATAAACACCATTCATCAGTCCTTATATAAGGGTGGATTGTTAAAATACATAAACAACAGTGAATATTTAGCCCTGTTAAGCGGAATAGACCAGATATCCCATTTGCTTCCCTTTTATGATATGTGGGAAACCAGTAGAAGGATTTCCAAGGATGAGAAGGCTTTTTCCTATTGGAAGAATACCCCGTTGGAACAGATACGAGAGGAGCTGGGAAACGGTAGTTTTTATTTGGACGAAGTGAGTAAATTCATTGAGACTTATGGTTATCATTCGGAGAAGGAGCTGGATGTCACATACCCTTGTTATTATGAGGATACATTGACAGTCATAAAGATGTTTAGAGATAGTGTACTGCTAGACGATTCCTGTAGTCCTGACGATGATAAGAAGCGCCAGAGAAATGAGTATGACAAACAGCTCAAAAATATCCAAAATCAGTTAAGCGCCAGAAAATTTAAAAAGCTTGAAACCAAAATAACAAATATGAGAAGAATGCTGTGGTGGAGAGAGGAATTCAGGGATGTATCAACTAGGTTTTACTATATAATCAGAATTTACACCTTGAGATTGGCAGATTATTATGTGAAAACCGGAGTTTTGCAAAGAGTGGAAGATATCTGGATGCTGAAAGTCGGCCAAATATGGGATTATATTGATGGAAAGCTGACTAGAGAAGAGCTACAGGAGATTATAGCGAAAAGTAAAAGCTATTATAACTCTTTCAGAAACTATATGAGTGATAACGAAATTGGGTCTATATTTGATTTAAAGGCAAAAGAAGAACATACAAAAGACGGTATATATGGCTTAGGCTGCAATAACGGAGTGGTATCTGGAACTGCGAGAGTGATTGAAAACATAGCGCAGATTGACAGGCTGCAGCAGGGGGATATTTTAGTAACTCGATTCACCGATACAGGTTGGACCTGTAAATTTGCTATGTTGTCTGGAATTGTCACGGAGTATGGTGGAATACTATGCCACTCAGCGATTGTGTCAAGGGAATATGGTATTCCCTGTATC
>JAEZFR010000045.1 GCA_023417285.1 Bacillota bacterium | reverse complement strand
TCTAGCCTAATGGTTCTAAAAAATGCATAAACAATAGCCACAGCAAGTACAATTATTAATAACATTAAGACTAATCTACTGTTAGTAATCCCCTCAAATCCGGGTAATAACCAATTAATAATAGTCTTGAAAGTACGGATAATATTTGTGGTTAGCGTTACTTCTGCAGCTGGACGCATTCCAACTAAAGTCTCGGATAGCATATAATTTCTGATAATAAATATAAGCGTTGGTATAACCGAAATGCTGCCATATACAAAAACTATTTTAAGCTTATTGCCCCAACCTTTAATTCTAAATAACAGATATACACAAACGGCAGCAACTAATGTAACGCCAACATACCTTGTAAGGCATGCAAATGCTGATAATATTCCCATTGCGAATATCGGCCTTAACCATGAAGCATTGAAATCCTTTGTTGTAAAAAGTATGTAAAATACAGTTGCACAAAAAAATAAATACATTGGTTCAGACCAAGCATAAAGAGACATTTTTATTAATGGAAACGCAATAACACACATTCCCGAGAATATAAACGGCACTATCCAACTTGATAGTAGCTTCCTAAGCATTCTAACTGAAACAAAAATAGTTAGTGCAAAGAATAGGGCGTTTAAAAATCTTGAAAAAGTAAGTAAGCTTATACCTAATAAGCTTGGGATAGCTAGTATTGCCGGGTAAAGTGGGGGCCACTGAATAAATGGTGACGTATATGCAAAATATTGTAAGCCTTCACCTTTTGCAAGGCTATCCGCAGCATTCAAATATGCTACAGTGTCTGCAGAAACACCTGGCCCATACTTTTGCGTACCATAAATAACAAGAAAAAAAGCCACTATTGAAAAAAGAATATCTATTGTTAAAACGACTTTGGTTGTCTTTTTCATTTGTAGTACCTCCATACAGATTATATTAGAATTAAGAGTTTAATTCAACGTTTTTCAACTACCTCACTATTAATTTTAAAATACTGCCAGTTTTTTAGTGCATTATACTTTTGCATCTGGTTATCATTTAAGACTTTGGTAAAACCCTCCTCAGTTTTGGCGTAGTATCTATCAATTACAGGCAAATCTCTTCTTACATCATTTAAAAAATCATAGTAGGAGTCCTGGCCCCTAAACCCAAGCAGTTCAAGCAATACCGGGCCTAAGTAATTGGCATTTATAGTATTGTCATTTGGAAGATCCAGCTTCTTTTTTGCAGCTTCAAAATTGGTCTTATTATATGCCGTTTCATTTGCCCATATTAAAAATGGTAATCTTGAGCTATTAAATATTTGCTCCATACTTCCCCGTTCATCAAAATTTATCCCTAATTCCTTATATATATCAGCATCATCACCAGTAAAGGGAAGATGATTTCCAACAAATACAATTATTGTAGGAGTATCACTATTCATGAAATAGTTAACCAAAACATTGAGCATATTATCGCTGTCTCTTACTCCCTCAAAATATGTGTTTAGCTTTTGTTTGCTCTCATCAGGTATTTCTTTTCTAAAGGTTTCAATTTCTACTGGCTTGTAATTATATTTATCAGCTGTATAGGGTGCAGAGTTTTGAGTAGATACAGCATAACAGAACCAAGGCTTTACCTCCTTAGTCTTATAATTATCCTTGTATTTTTGTACAATCATTTTTGCAAGTGAGTAGTCAGAAATATTGTCCCCTTTGATGTTATCAGGTTTTTTAAAGTTGTTTATAAGCACTTGATTTGATAAGCCAAGGAATTTATAGACATTGCTTCTATTATACATCCAGCCTTCCCCCGGATAAATTAACTGATCAGCATATCCATTCTCAGTAAAAAACCTTGGGATAGAGGCTATATTTTTTCTTATCATGTTAAATGCTGATGTTCCTTTACTGTTTAGGTAGGAGGTCTGCATACCAGTAAGAAAGTCATACTCGGCATTAGCTGTCTCTCCCGAATTTCCTGGTACAATAATATGCCCAGAGATACTATTACGCATTAGCGATATTCTCGCATAATTTTTCAGAGGGTCATTTGCCTCTGTTATAATAAACGGCTTATAAGTGCTTAAATCCGAAAATGCTTCACTTACTATAAAAATTACATTGGACTTAACATTTGGTACCTTAACTTTTTCTGTAGAATGAGCCTTAATTAGTTCCTGTGCATATTTTTTGTTATAATTATCGGGCTGTTCAATGCGGCTTGTATTAAAATTATACAGAAAACTATATATAAAGCCTAAATCATTAAAAACACCCGAAGTATATTTAGATGTCTGAACAGGTAGTTTTTCATACAGACTTGTGGAGCTGTATACAAGGGTATTAATAATTAATGCAAAACATACCGTAAGTACAGTTATTGAAACCTTTGTAAAAGCATTAAATTTATATGATTTAATAAATATACCGGCAACTATTAGTAATGCTATGGTAACTATACATACCACAAACATAACAAAGTCGTAGCGGATAGTGTTTATTGCTGCTTTGCCAGTAGTAGCTGATGAACCGTTAAAAATATCAAGTGGCATGAAGGGGTCATCATAGTAGATAATCTTGAATCTATTGATTAAGCTTGCAGTAAAGCATATTACTGAAACGGCTGCCGCAGAAAAAAAAGTATTCTGGCATAAAATAAAAATCAAAATATTTAATATCAATATTGGCATTAAATTAAGTAAAAAAATAATAGGGTGGCTTGTTAGTTGCTCCAATACATGAGTTATATTTACAGGCTGTACCAAGAAGCATATGCTCTCTATAAATATTGAAAGCATCACAATAGCCAATGCAGTCAACCATCTGCTCATATTGTAACGCCTTTTGCGTCGGTTGAAATTGTAAATATTGTACATAGTTTCTTTTACCTCAAATACATAATTTATTCGTTACAATTATTGTCACAAATAAAAGAAACCATACAATATAAGTACCAAATTCAGCTTAAAATGAAGGTGCTGTAAATAAAGGAGCCTTAAAACAGTTGTTTCTCAGCTGTTTCAAAGCCCCCGAATTTTTACTACACATAGACATTATTTCTTATACATACTCTATATTATCAATTGAGCAAACCAACACTCCCTTGATATTTATTATACTCCTACTAAACTATCAACTGAGCAAAATACACTCCTTGATAATATTTTTATACGCACGCCAGCTCAATCTGCTGATACCTTAAAGACTGCTTAACATCAATAATTCTTTGATTCTCAGAACCTCTGAACTTAAGAAGCAGATTCTTTTTTTCTGATATAAAAGGCCCATCCA
>JAEZFR010000018.1 GCA_023417285.1 Bacillota bacterium | reverse complement strand
GTTATATGCTTTTTTATATATCAGTTATATGCTTTTTTATATATCAGTTATATGCTTTTTTATATATCAGTTATATGCTTTTTATATACCTATATGCTTTAGATTGAAATATTATTATAGATTACCCCTTATTTACCTATAATCTTTCTCAGAATGGGTTTTTTGAGCTTAATAGCGCCCTCTGGGCATAGCTCCTGACAGCAATAGCACCTTATACATTTTTTATAGTCGTATTGAGGTATCTTCATGTTTGCCTTATCAAACTTTAGTGCTTTTTCTTTAACAGGACAAACATTAACACATATCCCGCATTTTACACACTTTGATTCCGCAATATATGGTTTGGGAACTATCACACCTTTAACAATTCTAACAAGCCTGTTGTCTGTATATGGCGTAATTGGTTCTCTAACAACCTTGAAGTCATTAACCTTAAACTGCTCTATATCATCTCCAACAAGCTCTATTAATGATTCCTGGTATCGACCAAGGCCCATTTCTTCCCCATAAGTAATAGTAGGAACATACTCGGGGTTCAAATTAATGATTCTACAAACGGTTGCGTCCAGTGCTACAGGGTCTGTTGATACCAGTATCATGCCCATTTTTCTTGGAGTACCACTTCTCGGTCCGTTCCCCTCCATAGCTATAATTGCGTCCATAACATATAGCCTTGGCCTCAGTAGTAAATTGAGATCCACCAGCATTTTTGAAAATTCTATTGCATTGGGTACTTTTACATGAAACTCCCCTTTAAGCACTCCAGGAACACAACCAAACTGGTTTTTTATTGCTCCTGTCATTCTTGCAAATCCATGCGACTTGAGCTTTGAAATGCTAACTAGCCCATCAGCCTCCATTACTCCCTTTGCAATAACAAATTTTTTGTTCTGTACAGCGTTTTGATTAATAGCCTCCACCCCGTTATGAAAATCAGCAAGTGGTATCCCTAGTTCTTCGGCCGCTGAAGCTATAAGAGACTTCTTTGCTGCTGTTTCGGGGCTGTTTATTCCAGGAGAATCGCCATATGATAACAAAGCCCCTGTTCCCTGTAATAGTTGGCCAACTGCCCTAAAAACTTGAAAGTGTGTTACAGAACATTTCTCAGGTGTATCAGCAGCTAGCAGATTGGGTTTTAGTAGTATTTTCTCATTTGCCTTAAATAAACTTAATGCCCCTATAAGGTCTAAAGCTTTACCCATGGCATTATGCACTTCTTTATAGTCATAACTATCACATTTTACTACAGCCACCTTTGACATAAGCGTTCCCCCAACTAAAAAATTTTGTCTCTATTACTAGATAACTCTTCCAATTAATGATATATATATCTAACTAAAATAGTCAAGTATTTTCAAGCACTATACCAAGGCAAAAAAATACCCCATAAGAGGAAGGCACTGAAAACTTAGTTTTCAGTGCCTGCAAAATGGGGATATATATTTGTTTGCAAATGTTAATCAACATTTTAAACAAATAAAGAGTAGCGACTTCTAAAGCCAAACTACATCCAAGATTATTATGTTACATTTATTAACCCATTATTGCTATTACGGTATGAACCACTCCGTCATTAAATACTGGGATAACATTTCCTTCAACTTCCTTGCCGTCAACTAATAATTTCTTTATACCTTTTGACACATGATCCGGATTACTAACAGTAATCTCAAAGGTCGCACCTCTAAACTTTCTTGTTACTTTATAGCCGTCCCAAGCCTTTGGTATACAAGGATCAATCTCAAGTCCAGCATAATCTGGTTTAATACCCAATATGTACTGAGATATTGCAACAAAGTTCCAAGCAGCAGTACCAGTGAGCCATGAGTTCTTTGCTTCTCCTGGACGCTTTGCATCTTTACCTGCAATCATCTGAGCATACACATATGGCTCAGTTTTGTGTATATCACTAATATGTTCTGTGTAAGCTGGAGCTATCTTTGAATAGTATTCAAAAGCTTTGTCACCTCTGCCGATAATAGTTTCACCAGCTACAATCCAAGGATTGTTGTGGCAGAAGATTCCCGCATTTTCCTTGTATCCAGCAGGGTAAGTCGAAATTTCTCCATACTCAATATAGTACTTTGTAAACGCAGGGTTTTGCAATACCATCCCATAAGGGGTATCAAGATATTTCTTTGCTGAATCAAGAGCCTTTTCAACAAAGCCTAACTCCTTACCTATACCTGCCATTGAACAGAAGCCCTGTGACTCAATAAATATCTTACCCTCTTCGTTTTCCTTGCTGCCAAGCTTATTGCCATTGTCATCATAAGCACGGATAAACCATTCTCCATCCCAGCCATATTTGATAACTGTTTCCTTCATTTTATCAACTTCAGCAAGAGCCAATTTAGCTTCCTCATTTTTGCCTTTTAGCTCGCAAAGCCTAATGTACTCAGGTCCATAATATACAAACATCCCAGCAATAAATACTGATTCAGCAACCTTACCTTCTTTGCTTGTTGTGGTCTGGAAGGATTCATCAGGAGTGTTTGAGAAGCAATTGAGATTTAAGCAGTCATTCCAGTCTGCACGTCCGATAAGCGGCAATCCATGTGGGCCAAGGTTATTCAGCACGTGATAGAAAGATCTCTTGAGATGTTCAAACAATGGCGCAGCCTTGCTTTCATCATTATCAAAAGGAACCATTTCATCCAGTATTGCCATATCTCCTGTTTCTTTAATATAGGCTGCAACACCTGCAATCAACCATAGTGGATCATCATTAAAGTTTCCGCCGATTTCATTGTTACCCTTCTTTGTAAGCGGTTGATACTGGTGGTAAGCTCCTCCAGTTTCTAGCTGTGTGGCAGCAATGTCTAATATTCTTTCTTTGGCTCTATCAGGTATCTGGTGTACGAAGCCCAACAAGTCTTGATTTGAGTCTCTGAAGCCCATTCCCCTGCCAATACCTGATTCAAAATATGATGCACTTCTAGACATATTAAATGTAACCATACACTGATACTGGTTCCATATATTTACCATTCTTGAAAGCTTCTCATCAGGATGCTCTACCCTATACTGAGTAAGCAGGTTATTCCAATATTCATTAAGTTCATCAAATGCCTTCTGAACACCTGCAGGATTTGCTACCTTCTCAATCATAGCGTACGCCTTTGTCTTGTTTATAACGCCCTTACTTTCCCACTTCTCTTCTTGAGCATTTTCTACATAGCCTAGAATAAAGTCGAACTCTTTTTCTTCACCCGCTGCTAAATCTACAGCAATGCAATGTGATGCTATTGGTGACCACCCATCAGCAACAGAGTTCCTTGGCTCACCGCTAACTGGAACCTGAGGATTGTTGAAGCCATTGTAAAGTCCAATAAACGAGTCTCTATCAGTATCAAAACCAGCGAGCTCTGCATTTACTGAATAGAATGCAAAATGATTTCTTCTTTCTTTATATTCTGTCTTATGATAAATTGTTGACTTTTCAATCTCAACTTCACCTGTCGAGAAATTTCTTTGGAAGTTTGTCATGTCGTCGTATGCGTTCCATAAGCAGAATTCGATAAATGAGAACAATTTAATACTCTTTGGCTCACTTGTCTCATTCTTAATTCTTACTCTCTGAACTTCACCATTAAAATTAACAGGAACAAAGAATAGAACTTCGGTACTTATCCCGTTTTTCTTTCCTGTAATCTTGGTATACCCCAACCCGTGTCTACACTCATAGCTGTCAAGCTCAGTCTTTACTGGTGACCAACCCGGTGACCACAATAAACCATTATCATTTATGTAGAAATACTTTCCTCCTACATCGATAGGTACATTGTTGTATCTGTACCTTGTTATTCTGCGTAAACGCGCGTCCTTATAAAAAGAATAACCACCTGCAGTGTTTGAAATTAAACTAAAAAATTCTTGTGTTCCTAAGTAGTTTATCCATGGATAAGGCGTTTTGGGAGTCGTGATAACATATTCTTTGTTTTGATCATCGAAAAAACCGTAATTCATGGTTGGTCCCCTTTCATGTTATAAAATATGTGAACAAGGATATTTATATCCTTGAGCAGGTCTCTCTTATAATAAGCTCTGTTGAGTAGCTATTGTGTTCAAATCGCTTTACTTTACATTCAATCTTGGATATTAGTCCATTGAC
>JAEZFR010000004.1 GCA_023417285.1 Bacillota bacterium | reverse complement strand
AAAAATGTTCTCGCAATACTTCCAGTTATTTGGTATAATACCTATATATCTTTGGAAAATATGGGTATTATATCATGTTTAAATTTATCAAAATTCTTAATAAGCAGACTATATATTCTATTCTAATCCTACTTTTTATAGGCATTACAATAACCCTTGTTTGGGGTCTAAATAAAACTTCTATTTTAAATTCTGAAAAAAACAATGAGTCAAGTACTATATCTTCAACTAATCAGAAAACGAATAATTCGACTGAATATGTTTCGCAAAAGTCTAGCTCCATTAAATTGCCGACTCCTTCTGCCATACAGGCTTCTGCAACTTCTCCATCAGCAAATACCGTTACTACACAGACCCCAGCTGCTATTGATGCAGACAGTGAAAAATACTCAAAGGCTAGTAAGGCAATATTTGCTGGACCCCAAAAAATGCATGTTTCTATCACTTTTGACGATGGCTATGATCGTACTGCTATCAAGAAGGTGCTTGATGTACTAAAAGAAGAAAATTTAAAAGCAACCTTTTTTGTGATAGGAAAAAATCTTAACAATAATACGGATTTATGGAAAAGAGCAGTAAAAGAGGGACATGAGATATGTAACCACACCTACTACCACCAACTTTTGGGTAAAATGAGTAATGATAAAATAATTAAAGAGATTACTGATTGGGAAGAGGCGGCTGAAAAGGTACTCGGAAAAGAATACTTGGCAAGAATGAAGCAGGACTTTCCATTTATAAGGCTTCCTGGGGGAGACGGCAACAATAACAAAAGAATTTTATACTTGGCGCAAAGCCAAGGCTATAAAGTAATAGGTTGGGACACTGATAGTTATACAGGTGTTATCAGGCAAATGGTAAAGGACAAACAGCCAAAAGACGTAATTGGTAAGCAGGTTTCTGTGTATATACCCAAGGCCGCAAAAAAAGGGTCCATTATTCTCATGCATTTTAATTCTTACGATACTCCATACTTAAAACAAACAATTAAAGGCTTAAAAGATAAGGGGTATGAGATTAAGAGCGTTTCTGAGATAATTAAAAATTAAGTTGAAAGGTCAATAAATGTATTCTATAATTTAATATAATAATTTCTATATAGATATAAAATTCTTTTAATAAACAAAATATTACGGGGGATAAATAATGAAAAGCGTAATTCGTGACATTTCTTTAGCTGATAAAGGAAGACAGAAGATTGAATGGGTAAGAAAGAACATGCCCCTTTTGAGAAGCCTCGAGGATGAATTTAGAGAAAATACTCCTTTTTATGGTGTAAGAGTTGTGGTGTCTGTGCACCTTGAGGCCAAGACTGCATATTTGGCAAAGCTGTTTGCAATTGGTGGTGGTGAGGTCTCAGTCACAGGAAGCAATCCATTATCCACTCAAGACGATGTAGCTGCGGCTCTTGTTGCTGATGGACTGGATGTGTATGCGTGGTACAACTCTACCAAGGAAGAATATGAGGAACATTTAAACCTCGCATTAGGATATAAGCCAAATATTATTATTGATGATGGAGGGGATTTAGTAAATCTTCTACATACCTCAAGAAAAGAGCTGATTCCTCATATTATGGGCGGCTGTGAAGAGACTACAACAGGTGTTCTTCGTCTCAAAGCAATGGAGAAACAAGGTATTTTGCGTTTTCCTATGATTGCGGTTAATAATGCACAGTGTAAGTATTTATTCGACAATAGATATGGTACTGGACAATCAGTTTGGGACGGCATTAACAGGACTACAAACCTTATTGTTGCCAGCAAAAACGTTGTAGTTGCAGGATATGGCTGGTGCGGTAAAGGTATTGCAATGAGAGCAAAGGGCCTTGGAGCAAATGTAATTGTTACTGAAATTGACCCTATAAAAGCTGCTGAAGCTGTTATGGATGGTTTCAAGGTAATGAAGATGTTGGAGGCTGCCAAGGTTGGGGATTTCTTTATTACTGTAACGGGCTGTCGTGATGTTATTACACAGGAGCACTTCAAGAATATGAAGGATGGTGCAATTCTTTGCAATGCCGGCCACTTTGATGTGGAGGTTTCTGTTAAGGAGCTTGAAGAAATAGCTATAGAAAAGGCTCAGCAGAGAAATAATATAATGGGCTACAAAATGCCTGATGGCAGATGGATAAACCTTTTAGCTGAGGGACGATTGGTTAATCTTGCTGCCGGTGATGGACACCCTGCTGAGATTATGGATATGAGCTTTGCGCTTCAAGCAAAGTCTGCACAATACATGCTCAAGAACTATAATAAGCTGGGCAATTCAGTTGTAGATGTGCCTGCTGAGATTGATAATGCAGTTGCAAATATGAAGCTTAAGTCCTGGGGTATAAAGATAGACAAGCTGTCCAAGGAGCAAAAAAATTATCTCAACAGCTGGGCAGAATAAGGATTAGCTTACTTTTACATCAAGATATATTGGAGAGAAAATGAATATAGATTTATTAATTAAAAATGTGGATATTGTTACGGCAGATAGTAATGATGCCATGCTTGAAGGTGCCAATATTGGTATCAAAAATGGCATTATTGAGTTTGTCTCCAAAGATATACCTGCTGATATTATTTCAGCTAGAACTATTGATGGAAGACACAAAATAGCAATGCCGGGGCTAGTAAATGCACATACTCATAGCGCTATGACTCTTATGAGAAATTATGCGGATGATATAGCGCTTGAAGAATGGTTGTTCAATAACATCTTCCCGATAGAGGCCAAGCTGAGCAGTGAAGATGTTTACTGGGGTACAATGCTTGGTATATCAGAGATGCTAAGATCTGGTGTCACTGCTTTTGCCGATATGTACATGTTTATGGACGATGTTGCCAGAGCTGTTACTGAGACAGGGATAAAAGCCAACCTGTGCAAAAGCCCTGTGCAGTTCTTTGAAGGCGGTGAACTCAAGAGACTGGATAAAAGCCAGGGTACTATTGATTATTATAATAATTACCACAATTGTGCCAACGGCAGAATTAAGGTTTTTGTTGAGATTCACTCTACCTATATGTTTAACAGAAACACCCTTGAAAACGCGGCTAGACTTGCCAAACAGCTCAATACCGGCATTCATATTCATCTTTTGGAGACTACCACTGAGGTTGACTCTAGCAAAAGGGATTATGGAATGACTTCTGTTGAGATTTGTAAGGAGACCGGTGTACTTGATGTTCCTGTCATGGCAGCTCACTGTGTTCATTTGAGTGATAATGACATGGAGATTATGAGGGAAATGGGTGCAAGCGTTGTTCATAATCCTACTAGCAATCTTAAGCTGGGTAGCGGAATAGCTAGAGTTCCAAAGATGCTTGATATGGGCATTAATGTGTGCCTTGGTACCGATGGCGCAGCTAGTAACAATAACCTTAATATGTTTGAAGAAATGCAGCTTGCCGCACTCATTCACAAGGGTACTGCCATGAATCCTCAGTTAGTAAATGCACAGACTGTCTTGAAAATGGGTACCACAAACGGCGCTAAAGCAATTGGATTTGATGACACTGGCATTATAGAAAAGGGTATGAAAGCAGATATAATCCTTGTTGATATTGATAAACCGCACTTTTACCCAAAGAATAATCTCTGTTCTATGCTAGTTTATTCTGCTCAAGCATCAGATGTTGACACTGTTATAATTGATGGAAATATCCTAATGCAAAACAGGGTGTTTACTGCCATTGATGAGGAAAGAATAAAGCATGAGGTTGAGGTATTGTCCAAAAGATTATTAGGGAGATAAAGTTGTTTAGCAGGGTATAATGTATCTTAAATAATTATTACGGTATATCCTTGATGTTCTAATTTGTAGAGTGTTTTGTAAAATTATTTACCATGTAAAAATAATATCTTGTCAGCTGTGTATGTTAAAAAAATAAACATATGCTGCTGACATTTTTGTAGAATAGAGTTAGGTAAGGTCAGAACACAGGTAAAATAAAGGTAAGAATACAGGTAGAATAGTAAAGGTAAGAATACAGGTAGAATAGTAAAGGTCAGAATACAGGTAGAATAGTAAAGGTCAGAATACAAGGTAGAGTAGGGGATAGATACCGATATGGATATAGATATAAAAAGAACTATTCGTAAAGAAATAAAAGAAAAAAGAGATCGGATATCATACAATGAGGTGGTGGCAAGATCACTTTGCATTTTTGATAAGGTAAAAGATATGCCTCAGATAAAAAACTCCCAAAGGATATTTTGTTATGTCAGCTTTGAAAATGAGGTATATACACACAGCTTTATTAACGAGCTGCTGTCTTTAAAAAAAGAGGTCTATGTACCATGCGTTGATACCTCCTGTAAATGTACTATGAATGCAGTGGCAATAGAATGTCTGGAGGAGTTGGTACCAGGCTGTTATGGTGTACTAGAACCTACCTGTACAGAGGGAAAGATTATTTGCCCCCATGAAATTGATACTATAATCGTACCAGCAGTTGCGTATGACAAGAATAGATACAGACTGGGCTATGGTGGGGGCTATTATGATACATACTTAGCACAAACTAGCGAAAGCTGCTATAAAATAGGCGTCTGCTTTGATTTCCAGTTGCTCGACAGTCTGCCTATTGAACCTCACGATAAGCAAGTGGATATTGTTGTGACAGACAATGCATTTGTCTTTTGATGGACAAATTTTATTTTTTTACTCACCTGAATATACTTTACTAGGCAACAAAAAGAAGGTAGTGAAGTGTATGCCAAAACTCAAGCCTAAACCTGTAATAGCAATTTATAAACATAAGGTTGATATTAAGTCGCTTCTCTTAAAAATTCTATCACTCTAATTAAAAGATTATTATAGGACAAATTTTATTATTGCTGATTTATGAATATACATCTTTTAGGTGTACAAATATTTGAGTTCAAAACAGCAATATTGGCTGTGCAGGAGTAATTATGCATGGGTTCAGCAAACCGGATATCAACTATCATGTTGGCATTTATGTCAGACAGAGCAGGGATGAAAACGAAGAGAATATTGAAACCATTGAAACACAGAAAAAGCTGTTAATGGAATATGTCAGAAGAAACAACCTAGGTGTTGTTTATAAGGTTTACGTTGATGATAACGTGTCTGGTACGGCATTTGATAGAAATGGGTTGAATGAGCTCAAGAAAGATGTACTTTCATGTAATATCAATCTAGTAGTACTTAAGGATTTATCAAGATTAGGCAGAAACAACACCAAAACACTATTGTTCCTGGATTTTTTAGAGGAATATGGTTGCCGGGTACTGACCTCTGATGGGAGGTATGATAGCCTAAAGGATAATGAAACGGTAGGACTACAATCCTGGATTAATGAGAGCTATGTTAGGGATATTTCAAGGAAAATCAGAGCTAATTTAAGATTTAAAATTGAACAGGGTGAATATATAGGAAATGCTCCATATGGCTATGTAAAATCAGCAAGTGAAAAAAATAAACTGGTTATTGACACCAGAACTGCACCTGTAGTCATGGAAATCTTTGAAATGTACAAGGAAGGACACGGATATTCAGCAATAGCCGGTATTTTAAATAAAAAGGGGTATCCTTCGCCTTCATCAAAGAACTCAGACGTTCCTATCACCCCATGGAATCAGGTGGCTGTACAGAGGATTCTATGCAATAGAGTATATATAGGGGATACAGTTCAGGGTATCAGTGAAAAGATTAGCTTCAAAAACAAGAAAACAAGAAGGTTACCCTTCGATAGGTGGGTAATTACAACAAATACACATGAATCAATAATCAGTCCCGAAACCTTTGAAGAAGTACAGAGAATCAGAGCTAGGAAGAGGTCCAATCAAGGCTACAATAGGAGTGTAACACATGCTCTTAGTAACCTTTTGTACTGCGGAAAATGTGGCAGAGCTATGTATGTCAGGGTGAGGAAGGATAGACCAGTGGGGTATATCTGCAGCACCTATGGCAAAAATGGTGTTAAGGAGTGCTCAAGTCATTATGTTTCTGAACAGCATATCATTGATACCATCACAAATGAGCTGCTGGAGATGCTGTCAAACAGGGACATAATTGATAGTGTAAATGAAAAGTATAAGCAGAATGCCAATACAATAGACGACAGAGTAAATAAGGCATTAGCATTAGAACAGCAGTTGCAGTTGAAGCAAAAACAGCAGGATATATTATATCTTGACCGCTTAGAAGGCAAGATATCAGGACAGCTTTTTGAACGAATTAACAAGAGTCTAGAAACCAGAATGGCTATTATCAGGGTAGAGCTCGAGACAATGAAGCAGAATGAGCTCAAAATCCTCGATAGAAGAAATGCCATTGCAGATTTTACTGAACGTATAAAGAAACAGGGAATAAACAGAAAAATAATAGAGATGATGGTTAATAAAATAGTTGTTTACGACACAAATGACAACTCAAAAACTGGAGATATAAAGGCTGACAGTACCGATTGTCAAAATGGGATGATAGTGATTGAGTACAATTATAATAATTGGAGAGAGGCTTGAGACCGTAAACAGTCAATTTAAAAAATATAGTGTATAATACATCAAAATAGTATTTATTTTCTAGTACCAATAAAAAACGGTCAATCAGAAGTATTAACTTCTAATTGACCGTTTAATGTTAGTGTTACCAAATTATAAGCTTCCCTTTATAAATAAATCCATTAAAGTGTATCCTTCGTCTATCAAAACTCCAGAGGTTTTGGCCTGTTCCTCATCATAGCCTGTAACGCCTGAAACCTTCTCGTCTGTGCTATCGTATAGTATAAATGGTACTGGTTCACTGGTATGAGTACGAAGACTCAGTGGAGTAGGATGGTCGGGAAGCACCAGAATCCTATAATCACCAAAGGCCTTAATACCTTCTAAAATAGGACCCACTACCTTTTCATCTATAAGCTCTATAGATCTAGGTTTGTTTTCTACTTCATAGCGGTGTCACATTCATCAGGTGCCTCTATGTGAACATAGACAAAATCATCTGTTTTCAGTGCCTCTAAGGCTGCGGCAGCTTTGCCAGAGAAATTGGTATGAATGTTGCCCGTAGCACCTTCTACATCTATGGAGGTAAGGCCTGCGCATATTCCTATACCCTTTAGCAGGTCGACTGCGGATATTACGCTGCCCGATATACTGTACTTTTCCTGGAAGGAAGATAACATCGGTTTTTTTCCTTCTCCCCAGAGCCATATGGAGTTGGCAGGGCGCAGGCCTTTCTGCTGCCTCGCTATATTTACTGGGTGCTGTGATAAAATGTCATAGCTTTTAATCATTAAATCCAGCAAAAGACCGGACGACTCCTTGGGAAGAAAATCGGTAATCTTTTTCTCCAATATATCATGAGGTGGAGTGCAACCAAGACCTGTTTTTCCATTGTCCCAAACCATACAATGTCTATAGCTTATGCCTGGGTAAAAATTAATAGTTTCTGTTTTGAGTGCTTGATTTACTGCCTCTATCAGAATTTTTGCTTCCTCTGTAGATATTTCATCTGAGCTGTAGTCTATCATGGTTTTATTGGCATAGTCTTCATGCTCAGATAACGTTACTAGATTGCAGCGCAATGCTACATCAGTATCACTGAGCTCAATACCCATACTTACAGCTTCTAATGGTGACCTACCAGTATAATATTTCTTTGGATTGTAACCCATAACCGAAAGATTTGCGGCATCACTTCCTGGGGGAATACCGTCTGGAACAGTCTTAACTAAGCCTATTAAAGACTTTTTTGCCAACTCATCTATATTTGGCTTTTTTGCATACTGTAGCGGTGTTTTATTATCCAATTGAGGTACCGGATAGTCAGCCATACCATCTCCGAGTATTACAACATATTTCATATACAATCAACCCTCTATGTATTATTATTTTTTAGAGAGGGAAGGGAATATATGGCCCTTCCCTCAAAATGCTCTAATCTCATTTTACCACAACACTAAGCCTTTGAAACAACTTTTGCCCATGTATCCTTCAGGCCAACTGTTCTATTGAATACTGGCGCTTCGGGAGTGGAATCAAGGTCGGCGCAGAAGTAGCCCATTCTAAGGAACTGGAATCTGCTGCCTGGCTTTGACAGAGCCAACTCAGGTTCAATCATACAACCTGTTAAAACCTCAAGCGAATTAGGATTAAGGTTTGATCTGTAGTCTTTACCTTCTTCAACATCTTCAGGATCAGGTTTCATAAACAGATGGTCATAAAGGTTTACAGTAGCCTTTACTGCATGTGAAGCTGATACCCAGTGAAGTGTACCTTTTACCTTTCTTCCATCAGGAGAATTTCCCCCTCTTGATGCAGGATCATAGGTACAGTGTACTTCCTTGATTTCTCCAGTGGCTTCATCCTTTACAACGTTTACACAGGTAATAAAATAGGTGTTTTTTAGTCGGACCTCTTTACCTGGTGCTAAGCGGAAGAATTTGTTTGGAGGGTTCTCCATAAAATCATCCTGCTCAATGTATATTTCTCTGGAGAATGGTACTTTTCTAGTTCCTGATTCAGGATTTTCAGGGTTATTCTCTACATCAAACCATTCAACTTCACCTTCAGGATAGTTATCAATTACCACCTTCAATGGTTTCAAAACAGCCATTACTCTTGGTGCACTGTAGTTCAGATC
>JAEZFR010000574.1 GCA_023417285.1 Bacillota bacterium | reverse complement strand
GATATAAGCAGTTGGTAGAATCATTGATATTGTTGTTACTGGGAGCCCTTGATAATATTTACGGTGTTCCGTCGTCTGTTGTTGTCTTGCCATCTCCTTCACGTTAAAGTAACCAAGACGAATGACTGCACCTAATACAAAAAGAATGGCTGCTACAATCCCTAATCTCTTGCTTTCACAAATGTTATAAGCAAACAGACCTGGTAATACACCAAAACAGATTAAATCACATAAAGAATCAATTTGGATACCAAACACTTTCTCTTCATCCGAGCGATTTTTCATTGCTCGTGCAATCTTGCCATCGAACATATCACAAGTACCGGAAATTATTAAACACAGCAATGCCCAACGGTAATTCCCCTGAAAAATCTCTGTGATACCAAAAATAGAGGCTGCAAGCCCCACATAAGTTAATATTACCGAATAATTATAAAATCCTATCATCTTTATAGTCCACCACTCTCTAAATTTTCTTTCGTCTTCCTAAAAATGTTTATAACTAGAGTTATTACTATACTAATTGTAAGCATGAATCCTATGTAATTCCTCTGTTAACAACATATCTGGTAACACGAATCCTCACCCATAATACTTAAAACCCTTAAACTGCCTTTATTGCCCATAGCCCCCGAGAATGGAAGTAAACCATCAAGAGATACCACGTTATCATTCATAACTAAGAGTATACTATTTCGACCTATTAATGTCAATCGAAAAAGGCGATTCCCAAGGACTGTTTCTCTACAAAAGCTTCTTTTTTCGAAACAATAAAATACACCCAATTACAACAAAAATACACATAAGGAAGACAAGTGGATATCCAAATTTCCAGGAAAGTTCAGGCATAAATTTAAAATTCATACCATACCAACCAACGATTAAGGTCAATGGTAAAAAGATGGTTGTTACAACGGTAAATAGCTTCATGGTGCTGTTCAAATCGTAATCCATCTGTGCTTGGTAGGCTTCTCTGACCTGTGAGATATATTCACGAAGCATCGATACACTGTCAGAGTACCGCTCGACCCGATCTGTAAACATCCTAAAATAACGCAAATTCTCATCTTTAAAAATCTCATTCTCATTCGCCATTAACACCTCTGAAAAATTAAGAAGCCGTTCATAATAATGGTTCATTAAAAGAAGCTTCTTTCTTAAATCTAATAATTCGTCTTCAAAGTGGCGAGTTTTCTTTGCAATGACTTGTTTTTCCAACTGACTAATCTCGGTTTCTGTATTCTCAATCAACATATTTTCATCAAAAATAAGTCGATTCAAAAAAGAATAAATAATCTTTTCTAGTGTAACTGCTTGTTTTTGATGGGATAACACTGCTAGTAGCGCATCTTGTATCGAATGATCCTCATCATATACGGTTACAACCAAGAATAGATTGTTTCTAATATATAATGCAAATTTATCCTCTCGATTGCGGATATCTTTGCGGTCAATGACATCGATTAAGCCAAATGTAAGATGATCATACACCGATATAATGTTTTGTTGGTTTCGATGGTTCGTTTGACAATATGTAATTGTTGCTTCTGGTATTTGCAGCTCTTCTTTTTTGGCTATTAATTGCCCGAAGGATAAAATTCCAATGTACAAATTCTCATCATCAAAATAGTCATATTTGATTTCTTCTACTGTTTCACTTACTTTGTAGAACATACGCATTCTCCTAATCTACAGCATCCTTTTTATTTTTAGCATTCAAAACGGACATGATACCCAATTTATGCACCATGTCCATATAATTTATTACGACCTGTTTTCTCAAGTTGGATTTTTCATGGTATCATACTTGTAGTGAAATAAACCATTACTGTCTCTACTTGGTTTTAGCAGTCAACACACTACTAAAGTATCCAGTCTGCTTTTTCTTATCTACCGCACGAACTTTATAATAATAGGTTTTTCCTGACGATAAATTCTTATCAACATAGGTTGTATTAGTAACCGTTTTTACTAATTTATATCCACTATTCTTGGAAGTGGAGCGATATACCTGATAGGATGTTGCTTCTGTTACCGACTTCCAGGAAAGCGTTATTGAATTACTCGTTGCTTTGCTTGATTTTAAGGAGGTTACTTTACTTGGAATATTTTCTTTGACTGTTAATTTATAGTCTACATTACTGTAATTATAGCTTACTATCTTTATATAATAAGTACCGGCGCTTAATTTCCTTTTATCTGTATATTTAGCTTCCTTTCCAACGTTGTAACTACTGAGTTCATTCAAATTACCGTCTTTGTCCTCTTTGTATATACTTAAACTCCAATAATAACTATTTAAGTCCTTAGGATTTGAAAAAATTATTTGCATATCACTACTTTTCTTTAATGTAAACTTATAATAGTCAACATCTGAGCTTATACTTAGATTTGCTGCATATGTATTCCCTAGTATAATTATATTTGCTGTTTTATAACTATCATTAAATTCTTGTTCAAAGGAATCCGTTGATTCAGGAGTATAGGTTACTTGAATCTTATAATCAGATGGACTATGATTATAGGCTACTATTTTTATGTAATAATTAGCTGCAGGCAATCTCAAAGTGTTCATGGTTGTACTCGCCTTTTTACCAGCATACATATTAGTAAATTCTTTGATATTTCCTTCGTTGTCTTCTCGATATAGTATGACTTGCCAATAATTAATATCTAAATTAGGACTATTCTTAAAATTTATCACTACACTTCCTGGTTGCGCTAATGTAAATTTATAATAATCGATATCATTACTAAAATCTAAATTGCCCGTATATGCATTCCCTGTTGTTATTGTATTAGCTGTACTTAAATAATCATTAAATTCTTGTTCAAAGGAATCCGCTGATTCAGGAGTATAGGTTACTGTAATCTTATAATCAGATGAACTAAAATTATAGGCTACTATTTTTATGTAATAATTGGCTGCAGGCAATCTCAAAGTGTTCATGGTTGTACTCACATTTTTACCCGCATACATATTAGCATATTCTTTGATATTTCCTTCGTTGTCTTCTCGATATAGTATGACTTGCCAAGAATTATTATTTAAATTAGGACTATTCTTAAAATTTATCACTACACTTCCTGGTTGCGGTAATGTAAACTTATAATAATCGATATCATTACTTAAACTTAAATTGCCCGTATATGATGTTCCGTCTGGATTTATGACATTGGCATTCGTAAGAGTATCATTTTCTTCAATTTCTGTTCCATAAATTTGTATATCCATATTCAGCGACGATGCGAGTGTTTTCTCACTTTTTGATAAGACGACAACCAAAAAGAATAGTAAGATGATAGTTAATAATTTGTTCATTCAAAACCTCCTT
>JAEZFR010000573.1 GCA_023417285.1 Bacillota bacterium | reverse complement strand
AATCTGAAGATGAACTTCTTCTCTTAACCTGATAGTATCCTCGGTCATATTTGAAGAGAGCTCCCTTAGGTCTTTCTTTTTTTGCACCATAAGATAATCTATTCCATACAAAGCTACCCTTCTATAGTCACCTATAATTCTTCCACGACCATATGTATCTGGAAGACCGGTAATTACTCCACATTTTCTTGCCATGCGAATTTCATCTGTATAAACTCCAAATACACCATCATTATGGGTAGTTACATGCTTTCCAAAGGTATTTTCAATTAGTGGGGAAGGAGTATGCCCTGTTTGTTCACAGGCCTGTTTACACATTCTATATCCTGTATTGGGGTAGAAGGCTCTTTTGAGGGGAGCATCTGTCTGAAGACCTTTTATTACTTCATAGCGCTCATCAATAAAGCCTGGCTTATGACTGGTAATACCAGAAGCAATAGTTGCATCAACATCTAAAACACCACCTTTTAGGTGCTCTTCAATAAGTAGGCTTTTGCACATTTCCCATAAATGTTTTGTCTTGACACTGGAAGCACAAAGAAATTTCTCATTTCCGTCATAAGGGGTGTAATTGCATTGAATAAAATCCTGAACATCAATAAAATTTTGCCATTTTCCCGGCTTGAAATCAAGAAAACTGAAATTCATAATCAATCCTCCATTTCTTAAGTGCTTAAAGGGGGGATGATAAAAAGAAGGGTTATAAAACAAATGCCCCCCAGGCACTATTAATGCGCCCAGGCGGCCGGCTATAAAAGTCATACTCCCATGTGGTTATCTCCACTTCCGCCAGTTGTATGACAGTACTTCGATTTATGTATTTATATTTATAGTATAGATTAGTAGTATTATATATGTCAATTCTGAATTTGATTTTTGACAAAATTTAATAAAAGATGCCACAAATTGAATTGTAGCATCTTTTTTATAAATGACTTATGTATTTATTTTTTGTATCTATTTTTTGTATCTATTTGTATATGTATCTATTTGTATATGTATCTATTTATTTCTGTATGTATCTTTTTATATCTGAACGTATCTATTTATATATTTATGTATTTAATTAATAGCAAATATAATTATCGTCTTAGCTTGTATTTCTTTAGCTTGGAATCAAGCTGTTGTACAAGGGTATCAAGGCTTTGAGCAGCAATCTTCATATCATCAATGGTTTTGAGTTGGTTTTCAGTTGTTGCAGCAACCTGCTCGCTTGAAGCAGCTGTCTGCTGAGATACTGAAGAAATATTCTCAATAGCACTAATAACTTCATTTTTGTCTTCCTGCATTTTGATAACGGCTGTATTAACTTCCTTGATCTTATCTACTATAAACTCAATGGCATTTGCAATATCAGTAAATGAATCATCAGTCTTATTAACTGCAATATTTTGTTCCTGAGATACCTTCTTCATGATTTCCATTGAAGATATAGCAAGAGAGGATTCCTCTTGAATACTTACCATGAGATTATTTATTTCTTCTGTTGATTTTCTACTCTGATCGGCAAGCTTTCTAACTTCATCTGCAACAACTGCAAAGCCCTTGCCAGCTTCACCTGCTCTTGCTGCCTCAATAGCAGCATTTAGCGCAAGGAGGTTTGTCTGCTCTGCAATATTTTCTATAGATTCTACAAAAAGACCAATGTCTTTAGTAGTGTTAGTAAGCTTTTCTACAACAGCAAAAATTTTCTCTGTGGTGTCATAGTTTTCTTTTGATTTTTCTCTAAGTACATTTACTGAATTAAGGCCTACAGTATTTAGGGAGCTGATTTTAGTTGTCTCATTTGTGATGCCACTATAACTTTCATATACGAAATTAATCTGATCTGAAAGCTTATCGACAACCTCAACACCAACCTGAGCTTCAGCTGCTTGTGATGATGCACCTTTTGCAATCTCATCTATTGTTTTTGCAATCTCTTCTATAGCACTTGATGCATTTTCAGCAGTAGAGCTAACCTTTCTAGAGGCCTGTAAGATGGACATAGAAAGATTAAAGAAGCTTTCTATAAGCTGACGTATATCACTGATAACACCATTTACGACAGTGGCAATAAAGCCAAGTACACCATATTTTTTTGGCTCAATCATGTGAGAGAAATCACCGTTTTTAAAGACTTCAATATCACCTGCGAATTGCTTTATAACCTTCTTGTAGTGTCCAGATGTGACTACACTCAAGGTAATACAGCATATTGCACTGCTGGCAGCAACAAAAATACCAGTTAATACATCACCGCTGATAATACCTCCTAAAACACCGAAAACAACCGAAAATACTACAATAATTGGTATAAGCATGGACTTCATTTCGTTAACGTTTTGCTCGGATTTTTTCATATATACTCCCCCCATAAAGCTATGATTACGTAATGAAGATATATTCTACAAAATAGGTGATAATTCCTGCCAAATCGTAACAAATATATAAATAAAAAAGATTGACAGTACAATGTATAATTGTATACAATTATACATAAATACTAAAACACATGGATATGGATTGAATAGATTCAGAAAGGGTGGGTAACATGATTGAATTTAATAAGAAAACCAACACGCTAGAACAAACCCAATATAAATACTCCTTACAGGATGTAGCTGAACCCAATCTTTATAGAGAGTTGTTTAATTATGATGATGTACCAAAGTGTACATTTAATCATAGAAGAGTACCAATGATGCCTGCTGATGAAATATGGATTACAGATACTACATTTAGAGATGGACAACAATCAAGAGCACCATACTCAGTTGAGCAGATAGTAACTCTGTTTGATTACCTACATAAACTGGGAGGGCCAAAGGGGATAATTCGACAAACAGAATTCTTCCTTTATAGTGATAAGGATAAGGAAGCTGTATACAAGTGTATGGAGCGTGGATATCAGTTCCCAGAAGTAACTAGCTGGATCAGAGCGTCAAAGAGCGATTTCAAACTTGCCAAGGACATGGGAATGAAGGAAACAGGCTTTTTGGTTAGCTGTTCTGACTACCATATCTTCAGAAAGCTCGGAAAAACAAGAAAGCAAGCAATGGATATGTACTTAAGTGTTATTAAGGAAGCAATTGATGTAGGAATTAAGCCTAGATGCCATTTAGAGGACATTACAAGGGCTGATTTTTACGGTTTTGTTGTTCCATTTGCATTAGAACTCAGAAAACTTATGGACGAAAGTGGAGTACCAATTAAGCTAAGAGCTTGTGATACTATGGGCTATGGTGTTACATATCCTGGCGCTGCTTTGCCAAGAAGCGTACAAGGAATTGTATACGGATTAAAGCACCACGCTGGTTTTCCAAGTGAGCTTATTGAATGGCACGGTCACAATGACTTTTATAAGTCTGTCTGTAATTCCGCTACTGCATGGCTATATGGCTGTTCAGCAGTTAATGGTTCATTACTTGGTATAGGTGAGCGTACAGGAAATACACCTATTGAGGCAATGGTTTTTGAATATGCTCAGCTCAGAGGTACTACCGATGGAATGGATACTACTGTTATTACAGAAATAGCAGAGTATTATGAGAAGGAATTAAACTATTCAATACCACCAAGAACTCCGTTTGTAGGAAGACATTTCAATGTTACTCAGGCGGGTATACATGCAGACGGACTGCTAAAGGATGAAGAAATCTACAATATTTTTAACACTGCTAAAATACTAAACAGACCGATTGGTGTAGCTATAACTCAGACATCCGGACTTGCAGGTATTGCACTATGGATAAATAATTATTTCAGACTACCACAGGATGCACTAGTTGATAAGAAGGATGAAAGAGTTGCCGAAATAAAGGTTTGGATTGATGCACAGTATTCGACCGGCAGAACTACTTCTATCAGTGATGATGAAATGCTTACTGCTATAAAAGAAATTGCACCAAGTATTTTGACTGTTAAATAAGTGATATGATAAAATATTTAACGGTAATAAATTTTGGTATTAGGGGGTAGTTATAGAAAATGGGAATGAATTTAGTACAAAAAATAATAAAGGATCACATTGTTAGCGGTGAAATGATTACTGGAAGTGAAATTTCTATTAGGATAGATCAAACGCTTACTCAGGATTCAACTGGTACAATGGCATATCTACAGTTTGAAGCAATTGGTATTCCTCGTGTAAAAACTAAAAAATCTATTGCTTACGTTGACCACAATACTCTTCAAGCAGGCTTTGAAAATGCTGATGACCACAAGTACATCCAGACTGTAGCTTCTAAGCATGGGGTTTATTTCTCGAAGCCGGGTAACGGAATTTGCCATCAGGTTCAATTAGAGAGATTTGGCGTTCCTGGAATGACGCTTCTTGGTTCTGATAGCCATACTCCTACAGGGGGCGGTATTGGTATGCTTGCCATTGGTGCAGGTGGGCTAGATGTTGCAGTTGCTATGGGTGGCGGACCATACTATCTCTCCATGCCAAAGGTCTGCAAGGTGGAGTTAAAGGGCAAGCTCAATCCATGGTCAACCGCAAAGGATATTATACTGGAAGTCTTGAGAATAATGACCGTAAAAGGTGGGGTTGGCAAGGTTATAGAATATGGTGGCGAAGGCATAAAGACCTTAACTGTTCCTGAAAGAGCGACTATTACAAATATGGGTGCTGAATTAGGAGCAACTACTTCAATATTCCCAAGTGATGATGTCACATTGGAATTCTTAAAGGCACAAGGAAGAGCGCAGGATTGGCTAGAGCTGCTACCGGATGCTGATGCTACTTATGATGAGCATATCGTAATAGACCTTGCAACAATTGAGCCATTAGCTGCTAAGCCACACAGCCCGGACAATGTTGTAAAGATCTCTTCAATAGGCAAGATTAAAGTGGATCAGGTTGCTATTGGAAGCTGCACCAATTCTTCCTATATGGATATGATGAAGGTTGCTGCTATGCTAAAGGGAAAGACTGTAAGCCCAGATGTGAGCCTTGTTATTTCTCCAGGTTCAAAGCAGGTATTGACTATGCTAGCTGAAAATGGAGCATTAGCTGATATGGTGGCGGCTGGTGCAAGAATACTTGAGTCAGCTTGCGGACCATGTATTGGTATGGGTCAGGCTCCTTGCACCGATGCGGTTTCCTTGAGAACCTTCAATAGAAATTTTGAGGGCAGAAGCGGAACTACATCAGCAAATGTTTATTTAGTTAGCCCGGAAGTTGCTGCGGCAAGTGCAATCACTGGTGTATTAACAGATCCTAGAGAGTTAGGACAGCCGCCTGTGATAGAAATGCCAAAACAATTTGTGATTAATGATAACATGGTTATTGCACCAGCACCAGAGGACGCTGATGTTGAGGTTGTTAGAGGACCAAATATCAAACCATTCCCAGTAAATAAGGCACTTACTGATAAGGTAGCTGGAAAGGTACTTATAAAGGTTGGTGACAATATTACGACAGACCACATAATGCCATCAACAGCAAAGCTGCTTCCTTTTAGATCAAATGTACCTTACCTTGCTGAGTTCTGTCTCACTCCATGTGACCCGAAGTTCCCTGAAAGAGCTAAGGAAAATGGCGGAGGATTAATAGTTGGAGGCTCAAACTACGGTCAGGGTTCAAGTAGAGAGCATGCTGCGCTTGCACCTCTTCAGTTGGGTGTTAAGGGTGTTATAGTAAAATCATTTGCTAGAATTCATATGGCAAATCTTATTAACTCGGGAATATTGCCTATGACGTTCCAAAATGAAGCAGATTATGACAAGATAGATATGGGTGATGAGCTTGTTATAGATAATGCAATAGAACAGGTCAAAAATGCTGATACTATAACAGTAATGAACATTACCAAGGGGTATGAGTTCAAAGTGGATATTTCATTGTCAGACAGACAGGTTCAGATGATACTTGCTGGAGGGCTTTTGAACTTTACACGTAATCAGGGGTAACTTTTAGGTGAAGGGTAACTCTTAGGCAAGGATGAATATAAGTCCAAGGGTGAATCTATGTCCAAGAGTAACATATGAAAGGGTATATTATGGCTACGCTCACATATGATGATAATGAAAGTGCTATGCATTCACTGCGAGGAAAGGCTTTTAGCCAAATCCGTAAGCAGATTCTAAGCGGCACATACAAGCCGGGGGAGAGTCTCATTGAAACCAGACTTTCTGAAGAACTTGGTGTGAGCAGAACGCCTATTAGAGAGGCTCTACGTCAACTTGAGCTTGAAGGTCTCGTGCAGGCAGTTCCAAATAAGGGTGCTGTTGTTAAGGGCATCTCCGAAAAAGATATAGAGGATATCTTTGTCATTAGAACTATGATAGAGGGTCTTGCAGCAAGATGGGCGGCTGAGAAGATTACAGTTGAAGAGATAGCTGAATTAAAGGAAGCACTTGAATTTGAGGAATTTTATACCATGAAGAATGACGCAAATCATCTGATGAGATATGATACAAGGTTTCATGAGATTATATTTAGAGCAAGCAAAAGCAGGCCTTTAATGCATATGCTTACGACATTTCATGACTATATTCAAAGTGCCAGAAACTTTTCCTTTACTACACCTGGACGCCCTCAGAAAGCTCTTGAGGAACATAGAGCCATATTTGATGCAATAGCAAACAAAGATGCAGAAACAGCAGAAAGACTCACGGTTGAGCATATTTTAAATGCTAGCCATAACTTTAGTGAAAAGCATAATAAATAGGAGATATAATTAAGGGGGAAAATTTTTTTCAACCCCTTAATTTTTTGCCGTAAATTATGTATACTAGTAAATTGTTAATATATATTTTAAAAGGAGCACTTAGATGAACAAGGTAAGAATTGGTATAGTTGGTTATGGAAATATTGGTAGGGGAGTAGAAGCTGCTATAAAGCAAAATCAGGATACTGAGTTGGTAGCTGTGTTTACAAGAAGATCACCGGAAAATCTTAAAATAAATACTTCTTCGGCTAAGGTCGTTGCGATTAATGAGGCTGTGAACTACAAAAATGATATTGATGTTATGATATTGTGCGGTGGTTCAGCCACTGACCTACCAGAGCAGGGACCAGAATTTGCAGCAATGTTTAATATGGTTGATAGCTTTGATACTCATGCAAAGATACCGGAATATTATGAAGAGGTTAATAAGGCTGCTACTGCAGCAGATAAAGTTGGCGTTATATCAGTAGGTTGGGATCCTGGTTTATTCTCTATGATTAGAATGATGTCTGGAGCCATATTGCCAGTGGGTAATGACTATACATTTTGGGGTAAAGGTATAAGTCAGGGGCACTCAGACGCAATCAGAAGAGTGGAGGGTGTAAAGGATGCAAAGCAATACACGATTCCAATGGATGAGGCTGTACAGAGTGTCAGAAATGGTGAAAATCCAGAGCTTACAACTAGACAGAAGCATTTAAGAGAATGCTTTGTTGTTGCTGAAGCTGGAGCGGACAAAGTCAAAATTGAAGAAACCATCAAGAATATGCCAAACTATTTTGCTGACTACGATACTGTTGTTCATTTCATTAGTCAGGAAGAACTTGATAAGAACCATTCAAAAATGCCTCATGGCGGGTTTGTATTTAGAAGCGGAATGACTGGTGAAGGCAATAAGCATATTATTGAGTTCTCCCTCAAACTTGACAGCAATCCTGAGTTTACTGCAAATGTATTGTTAGCATATGCAAGAGCTGCATACAGGATGAACAAAGAGGGCCTAAAGGGTGCAAAGACTGTATTTGATGTTCCATTGTCATACCTTTCAGAAAAGCCATATGAACAGCTGATTAAGGATTTACTATAAATATAATTATATATTTCAAACCTTGTATTAAAGAGGGTTTCATAGTCTCGTGATATTTATGCTGTAAGGGTAGAAGTAAACATGCTCTACTCTTATTGCACGTTATATAGCAGGATAGAGAAGGGCCAAAAGCTAAATGTAACATGGAATTAGTAAATAGATATTCCAGATTGCATTTAGCTTTATTTAGTTTTTAATATGGCAAGCATTTACAAATTATGCTATAATTATAGAACATGAGTAAATAAAAGGTTCATACCTAGCATTATAAATTTATTTATATAGATTTTATAAACTTTATTTTATAGAGTTTATAGTATAGATTTTATAGATGTTTATAGAAAGTGAATAATAAAATGAATAAATATTGTTTTGGATATCTGTTTTGGGGTTTTTTCTTTATTTTTGCGAGCTTTAGAATTCAAGGTCTTGATATTTTTCCGGATGTGGTAGGGTACGTTCTATTCTTTTTAGCCTTTAAAGGGCTTAAAGGATACAGCTCGTACTTTAGAAAAGCCAATATATGTAACACTCCAATGATTTTCTTATCTGTGTTTAATCTTTATCAGCAACCAATTACGGCGCAAACGGGAGGCATAAATCTTGGAACGAATGGTATCTGGTCCATACCGTTAGCAATTGCCACAGCTGCTTTAGGTATCCTAACAGTATACTACCTCCTAAAGGGAATCAGCGAAATGGCTTTAATAAGAGCAAGACATGACATCATAGAGAAATCTGAACAGCAATGGAAGCATTACTTGTTTTATCAGATTGCTGTACTTTTAATGTTTATTGTTGTTTTCATTCCGGGGTTAGGACTAGGATACATAATTTTCTTGTTTATGCTATCTATTATAGTAATGTTCTCTTTAATGAGGTTTATGAGCTTTTGTAAGGAGAATCTTACATACTAGATTTTTGTATTTCATATAAAATTTGTTCTTGAAATATTCTACTGTGCATGCTATAATCGTTTTGGTATTTAAGAACGGCCCATTGGTCAAGTGGCCTAAGACTCCGCCCTCTCACGGCGGCAACAGGGGTTCGAATCCCCTATGGGTCACCAAAAAAGACGTGTTATTTCTTATTGAAATATACGTCTTTTTTATTTACTTTAATTTTTTCTTAATTTTTTATCATTTGTGATATAATAACTCCTGAATATTTTTTTAGGAGCTATTTTTATGAAACTACCAGTAGAATTCGTAACAAAGATGCAAAAGTTAATGGGTGAGCAAGAATTTGAGCTTTATCTCCAATCATATAAAAAACCACGATTTTATGGACTTAGGGTAAACACACTTAAAATCTCAGTTGAGGATTTTCTAAGAATTACACCTTTTAAGCTAACTCCAGTACCGTGGACAAAAGATGGCTTTTACTATGAAGAAGGCGAGTCACCGGGAAAACACCCTTATTATTATGCTGGACTTTATTATATACAAG
>JAEZFR010000569.1 GCA_023417285.1 Bacillota bacterium | reverse complement strand
TACCTCTACTGTCGCATCGCTTAGGGCAGACGCCATTGCATCTAGTGGTTTTGGAATTTCCAGAACGAAGATTCTGGATTACTTTAAGTCTCAAAGAGTTAGTATAAATTGGGAGACAATACAAAATCCATCTAAAATGCTTTCAGAAGGTGATGTTGTTTCAATCAGGGGACTAGGACGGATGGTACTTGAGAAGGTTGGGGGCACAACAAAAAAAGACAGAATTAGCATATTAATTAAGAGATATATATAGAGTTTACAAAAGAAAGGGACAGGTGCCATATGAATTATACTCCTAATGATCTTGATAATCTGAAGTTTAGAAAAGTAGTAAGAGGATATAGTGAGGACCAGGTTAACGAGGTACTTGATTCAATTATCCGTGATTATGAAATGTACATCAAGGAAAATATTGAGCTTAAAGACAGAATTTCTGTATTGAATGAGGGTATTCAGCATTATAAGAATATTGAGGAATCACTACAGAATACTCTTATTGTTGCACAGCAAACAGGTGAGGAAATAAAGAAAAACGCATATGAGAAAGCAGAAAACATTGTTAAGGAAGCAGAATTGCGTGCGCAGAGAGTAGTTCAGGATGCAAACGCGGAGGTAATAAAAATTAAATTTGAATATGAAGAAATGAGAAAGAGACTGCATCTGTTTAAGTCAAAGTCTGAAAGTCTACTGCTGTCACAGCTGGAACTCCTTAAGCAGTTATTTAGTAATGATGAAAACAATGCATAATATTCTATTTTAAAAAAGAGGACTGGATATGATTAGACATAATGTAAACCTAGATAGTAAGAGTTACCCTATATATATAACTACAAGTTTTGAAGAACTAGGAAAGCATATTCAGGGTTTCAGGCCTGGTAACAAGGTTGTTGTTATTACAGATACAAATGTTGATTCACTATATTCTGAGGAATGTATTTCACAGATTAGAACTGCTGGTTTCGAGACTTTTAAGCATGTTATAAAAGCGGGAGAAGAAAATAAGACACTTGAAGAAATTAATGAAATATATAAAGTTCTTATTGATTTCAAGTGTGATAGAAGCAGTACTTTGGTTGCACTTGGCGGAGGCGTGGTAGGTGATATGACCGGCTTTGCCGCTGCCACATTTATGAGGGGTATTAACTTTGTACAAGTACCTACTACCTTGTTGGCTCAAGCTGATAGCAGTGTTGGTGGTAAGACTGGGGTAGACTATAATGGACATAAAAATGTGGTGGGATCCTTTTATCAGCCCAAGTTAGTCTATATAAATGTAAATACTCTTAAAACACTACCCAAAAGAGAGATTTCCTGTGGCCTTGCCGAAACAATCAAGCATGGAATTATATTGGATCAAGAATTTTTGGAATATGTTGATTACAATATAGAAAAGATTTTTGCTTGTGATGAAACGGTACTACAGTATGTTACAAAGAAGAACTGCGCCATTAAGTCAAGTGTTGTAGAGAAGGACGAAAGGGAAGATGACTTGCGTGCAATACTAAACTTTGGACATACTATCGGCCATGCGGTTGAAACTGTTGAAAATTTTAGAATGCATCATGGTGAATGTGTTTCAATAGGTATTGTTGGGGCATTTTTGCTGTCACAACAACTTGAACTTATGACAGATGCTACTATTAATAGAGTTAAAGGTATTTTAAACAAAGCGGAGCTTCCTATCTCCTTACAGGCACTTAATGTTGAGCAGGTTTATAATCAAATGTTTTATGACAAGAAGGCAAAGAATGATAAGCTCAGATTTGTACTTCCAAGAAGGATAGGGGAGGTTTTCCAGTGCTCTATAGAGGATACCAATCTTATAAAAAATGTTTTGGAACAGCTCAAGGGTTAATCTAAAGGACTCATTTACTCGTTGAGGTTTGAATTAAGGTGTTGTTCAATTAGATATTATATTTTTTCTTGACTCGCTTATAATTATTATCAATAAAAGCAAACATAATTAAGGTAATTTAGTTATGCTTGCTTTTTTTATGTCTAGCAATGAGAAAGGGATATTGTTTATGGCTAGTGATAATGAACTTTTAAAGGTTTTATCCAAAAAAATAGACGATATGTCATTAAAAATGGAGAAGTTGAAATTTGTAGATTATGTATACTATTTAGAGCACCCGAAAAAAATGCTTTGGGCTAACCTTGTGGGTGGAATTGCAAGAGGTTTCGGAATAGCCATAGGCTTCACCATATTAGGAGCAATAATGATTTATATACTCAATAGAGTGGTTGAATACAACCTTCCTTTTATTGGTGAGTTTATAAGCGACATTGTAAAAATAGTTCAAGCAAGTATGAAAAATGTGCGTTAGACCAAACATAATATCAACTTTACTTTTGGGAGGTAAATATGAAGAAGGAAGACTTGAAGCATTATGAAAACGAAATTAATAACAAAATTAAAAAAATAACCGGCACTCTTGGAATGATGAAGGATTTTGATGAAGCGAACATGGAGGAACATGCTCCAGAGCTTTCTAACTATGATAACCATCCTGCTGACCTTGGAACTGATTTATATTCATTGGAAATGAATCTGGCGCTTAAAGTGCATGAACAGCATAAATTGAATAAACTACAGCATGCCCTAAATAAGATTCATAACGGAACCTATGGAAAATGTGAGTATTGTGGAAAGGAAATTGACAGTCAAAGACTGGAGGTTATCCCTGAAGCAAAGTTTTGCATAGGCTGCGAAAGAGATGCAGAAGCAAGCAGAGTTGATACACCGGATCAGCAATTTGATGAGGTTTTCGACGCGCCATTTGGAAGAAAGTATTTGAATAAACGTGAAGATGATGAGTTTGAAGGTATGGATCAGCTCAATGACCTTATGAAGTATGGGTCTGCTGATACTCCGTCTGATTTAGGAGGATATTGTGATTATGAAGAATATTATACAAATGAGATAGATAATCAGGGCATCGTTGAAGAGGTTGATAAAATCTCAAATCAACAGTATAAGGACCAATTACCGTAAGGTTGAGTAATTTTAATATGTTTTAAATATGCCTTAAATATGTCCAAAGCCAGTGATAATAAGATTTATTGTCACTGGCTTTATAAGTGTTGTATTTTCATTACCTTAATCCATAAAATTCGCCAAACATTATCCATTATTATATGCATAAACTAATTGACAACATAAATAAAAAAGCAGTAACATATTTATATATTGTACGCTGGAATAGCACAGTCGGCAGTGCAGCTGATTCGTAATCAGCAGGTCGTCAGTTCGATTCTGATTTCCAGCTCCATAATGCATTTTCGTCGAACTACTTAAAATTATTGATATAAGTTAGTTTGACGAAAATGTTTTTAGAGAAGACTTCTTTGGTTACTCTTGATATTCGATAAGTTGTTCCATAACCATAGTCGCAAATTGTTCTGCAGTTAAGTTAGTTTCATTTAATTTATCCATTAGAAATATAGTCGGCTCATTAGTATAACGTTCTGCGCCTCCAAATATTTCGCTCTTATAGATATGCACTCGAACGTTAGTATTTCCAGAACTGTCTTTCACAGTATAATATCCGTATTTTTGACCAGCAATTTCACCCATTACAACATTAGCTTTGTCTACATCAGTTGACTTCCATGAATATACAGAGAACATCACAGATACTTCGTAGTCTCCAATCATAATTTTGTCTTTATCAGTGTTTAACAGTGAGAAAAGCTTTGCAGATTTAAGTGCAATACCATTGCGTGCATAATTATTACTTAGTTCCCAGTCAGCCCAAAGTCCCACTTTATCATTTACACTAAGTTTGGATGCTAGCTCTTGTACTCCAGTAAATAATGCATCGTTTTTTGCACTCTTGTTTGTTGCATAAAATGAAACTGGTATTCCATCTATAATTGTTTCAAAATAGTGCACGTAATATCCGTTCTTATATGGAGCAGTATAATATTTCATTCCATTTTCTTCTGCAACAAGATTTTTATTTGCATAATTCAATGATTCGCCATCAAGATAATAATTATTGTCACTGACTACGACACTGATTTTATTAACTTGGAATGCTACGCTAACGCTATTCTCACGAAAGTTATGGGAAACCATCTTAATTTTAGTTTCTTTATCTTCGTTAATATAAGTTAAAATTTTACGATCGTTTCCAATAAAAAACGAGAATCTGTTACTAGTTACACCATCAATATCTCTTTCTGGCGCATAATATTCGGCACCTGATATTAGCTTATTTTGCACCTTTTCAACAGGTTTGGTTTCTTCTGATGTACTATCATCCGAATGCTTATCTGATACAGATGTACTCTCATCCAATTGCGCATCTGATACAGGTGAAATATTCTCTGATGAATTATCCCTATTCATAACTACAACAATATACACTGCTCCTAAAACAATTACTGCAACAATAATTAAAACTAATAAGCTTATTCCTTTTTTGTTATTAAACATTTTCTATTCACCTCAACTTTTTATTTAGATTATTCTACCATAAAAATAGATAATTTTGTATAATTTATAAAAAATGATTAAAAATGTTATATTATAAATTTTATACTACTTAAGAAATATAAAACTGTTGACTAAAATCAAATAAATCGAATTAAAAGCTGTTTTTTTATCTACTAATATTCTATCTCGTTTCGGATACACTATTAATGGAGTTAGTCTACATGAGAGCGGAGGATTAAAAATGAATAGCTTTGACCATAATTCTTTAACTACCTATGATAGGTTACTTAGAGCCTGGGAGAATTCAATGGAAATGGTAAGAGATTTTGAAATGTATTCAAAAAGAATTGAGGAGCAGGAAATTCAGGAGGTTTTTAAGAAGTTTGCAGAGGATGAAGGGGTACATGCCAGCCAATTAAGGGATTTACTTGATAGATATAAGCAATAATACTTATATTTACAAACCTTGAGAGCTAAATATAAAAAATGTGAATGGATATATTACTGAGCCAGCTGACAAAAACAACTGGCTTTTATGTTTTTCAGGGCATAAAAATGACATTTCGGGTTCACTTGAATGTTTATATGAGTATTTGTGATATTATTAAGACCAAACAATAATACATTCTAGGAGAGATTATATGAAGAAAATTTTTGCAGTTATTTTGATGATTTGTATGTTAATTCCAGCTTTATCCGGATGCTTTTCTGACCCTGTACAGGATGACTTATTAAACTATATTAATAAGGAAATTCCAACAGTTCGTACAATGGAGAATAATGTATCACACATTTATACTGATATAACAAGTGACGAAAATATTGATGATGCTACAGCGGCAACTAAATTTGAGTCTGAATTATTACCAGCATCAGATGAATTAATTAACAAAGCTAAGGCAATAGTGCCAGCTACTGAGGAGGTAAAAAAGGTTCATGATAAATACATAGGCGCACTTACAGCACAGCATGACGCATTTAAGCTTTACAAGGATGCATATGCTAATAGTGATGTTGACGCAGTTAGTAAGGCAAATGACCAGATGACAAAGGCACTGAGTACTTCTGATGAATTCCTGACCGAACTTAGAGCTCTCGAGGAAAAACATAATGTTGAAGAAGTTGCGGATTCAAGCACAGCTAAATAAGTAATGAATTATAGACTTAATGAGTCAGGCGCTATAAATGGTGCCTGGCTTTTTTGATTTTACATAACACAAGCCACCCGTTTTTAAGAGTGGTATTGACTCTACATAATTACCATGCACTGCCTGGCCTAAAGCCATAGACCTGAACTGTTTCGAATAAGCCGCTTTTTGCAATGTCCTCAGGCGTTACTATAGGACCTTTATTACTATCAATATCATACCCGAAGTGAATAAACGCTTCCCAGATAATTTGTGCGCAGTTCAAGCTATTTGGCGTAGCTTCAGAGTTTTTTTTGGCAAAAATATTGTACTTAATTCCACTTAGGGTGCTTTGAGCATAACGGGCAATCTCGTTTAATTTATATTCATCGGCATTTTTTAGCTTAAGTATTTTAAAAGTAGGGTAGTATTTCCATTTATCGATATCCTGTTCAATACTAACTGAACCAGGGGCTAATGACTCTAGAACTACCCCTTTGTCTGCATCAATTATTATCCCACAGTGACCGTGTTTCCAACCGAGCGTACTAACTGATTTTGTCACCAATATATATCCATTTTTGCATGGAGCAATATCAAAATATTTTGTATCATTTCCATATGCATCTACTGTGAAATCCTGAATAGTAACGATATTCATGCTGTTTGAAATAATCCTTGGTCTTCTGAAATAATTCTTTTGAAAGGTTAATAACCTCTGATAACCTTTATTTTGTTCTAGTACACTATCAATTGCTTGTCTATCAAGAATACCAGTTTGAGACGAGATTATGCTATAGTCTGAGTCGGACAGCTTATGATTATTCATTTCGACTTTCAGAGAGGAAAGGTTAAGTGGCTGTTCTTTTGGATAGTATGGTACATCGTATTCATTTTTTACAATGAAAATACAATATATAATAATGAAAATACAAAGCATAGAAATAAATAATTTTTTTCTAGACATAAAACCTTACCTCATGTATTTAATTCTATTATTAGCCTTTTTAGGAATATTATTATATAATAGTAATAATTATATCAGACAATATCAACTATTAACTGTATAATAGTTGTAAGTATATTAATTGAAATTTAAGAATTGATTAATATTTTTACATATCGGATTAAAATAATTAATTTATAGACTGAAAGGATGAGAGTTATGAGAAGTGAAAAAAGTTTGGGTGGTATTATTCTTATTATTCTAGGTTTAATCTTATTGATGCTTCAAGGTGTTTTTGGTTTCAAGATACTTAACTTTGAGCCACATGATTCATGGGTATTTATAGTTTTGCTGCTCGGAATTAGCTTTGAATTTGCTTTTTTTATCTCGGGCAAAAACCCTGGTTTGTTAGTGCCAGGAGGTATTATTACTACAATTGGCCTACTATTCTTATTTGAAGTAACAACAGATTGGAGTTTTGCGGAATACACTTGGCCGATATATATTTTCTCTGTTGCAGTTGGGCTATTCCAATTATATATGTTCGGTGGTAAAGAGAGGGGGCTTCTCATTGCTAGCGGTATAGTTGCGCTAGTAGCAGGTATAATGATGGCTTTCTGCTTGATAGGTGCTCTTTCAGATATCATAAGTATTGGAACATTAATACCAATAGCGCTCATTGCAGGTGGAGTAGCTATATTCTTTAGTGGAAGAAATGGCAAAAGGATGTATTGATAGAATAGGTAAATAATGAAACTAATGAATGGCTAGTGAAGGCTGCATTGATTTATTGATGTAGCTTTTACTTTTGTATAAAATTTTAAAGTTTATAAAGAAAACATTGATGGGTATTAGTTGTTTCTTGAATGGAATTTATTGTAATGGTAAAATGGTCATAATGCAATAGAATCAATATATTATACTATGTTGAGGTTATTAAGAATATAAAATAGGGCTTAATTAAGGTACCGATATACAATGGCCTATGGGAATCTGTTAATTATTGACTATTAAATATTTAGGGGACATTTTTATGGAGAAGAAAACTATTTGGTGTTTAAATAATGCAAAGGATATTGTAGGGCCAAATCAACAGATTCTTAAGGAGGAATTCGGGGACAAAATAATATTCGGAAGCAGGATTCAAACCATATGGGACGACGTGATGCCCGATTATGCCAGCAATAATCTAATGCCTTGGTGTGAGTATTTTGTACCAATAGCTGCTAAATGTATCGGACAGAACTTCGAAAGACCCGATGCAGCAGGATATATAAATAGGATCAGACATTACTACAAGCAAAAAAATCAGAGTGATTATAGCTATTTTTGGACGGATGAATGCTACAAAAGAAGAGGTTATCGTATGATAACTCCAGAGTTTGAGGGATATTACTCCATACTTGAAAAAACTGCTCCCAATATATTAATTGGATATAGCCAAGGTGGGCTTGTTGCGAAATACCTCGAATGGCTGGATAAGGTGGTTTATGGTGACAGGGGCGTAGTTGCTGGTGTCATCACTAT
>JAEZFR010000560.1 GCA_023417285.1 Bacillota bacterium | reverse complement strand
GGGGTAATGAGAATGCGTCTGATGAGGAGCTTGAGAGGGTGTGTAAGCTTACACAGGCACATGACTTTATAATGGATTTGCCTGAACAGTATGACACCTATATAGAACAGGGCGGAACCAATGTTTCAGGCGGTCAAAGACAGAGATTGTGTATTGCGAGAGCCTTACTTAAAAAGCCAAAGATTCTTATACTTGATGATTCGACCAGTGCGGTAGACACCAAGACCGATTCTTTGATAAGAAAGGCGTTTTATGAAGAAATTCCTGACACAACCAAGATTATTATAGCTCAAAGAATATCTTCCATAGAAAATGCTGACAGAATTATTGTCATGGACGGTGGGAGAATTGTGGATGTTGGTACACATGAGGAGCTGCTTGAAAACAATGCTATATACAGTGAATTGTACACATCACAGGTGAAAGGGGGTCTTCAGAATGCAAACCAATAACAAGAAAGATTTCGGACCTGGCAACAGTAAAATGCCACATGGTAACGAGAAAATGGGCCCCGGAAACAATAAGATCCCAAATGGCAGCGAGAAAATGGGCCCCGGTAACGGTAAAATACCTCCAATGCCACCTAACAGTAAACCGGCAGGTGTGACAATAAAGAGATTGTTGTCCTATTTATCTGCTCAAAATAAGAGAACATTAATATTTGTACTTGTATGTATTGTTCTAAGCTCTGTAGCAGGCGTTGTGGGGTCGGTGTTTTTGAAGGTTTTAATAGATGACTACATTACACCATTATTGATGACACAAAATCCAGTGTTTACTGGGTTAATAAAAGCTGTAACCGTCATGGGAGGTATTTACCTGATAGGTGTACTGTCAACCCTGGCATATAATAGATTGATGGTAAGTATAGCTCAGGGTGTGCTAAAGAAAATACGTGATGAGATGTTTGGAAAAATGCAAAAGCTGCCTATTAAGTTTTTTGACTCCCATTCACATGGCGATATAATGAGCCACTATACAAATGATACCGATACCCTTAGACAGATGATTACACAGAGCATTCCTCAAATGTTTTCTTCAGTAATAACTATTGTAGCTGTATTTGTTGCAATGCTCACTACTAGCTTACTACTGACGTTGCTGGTAGTAGTATCAGTAGCATTTATGCTGTTGGTTACAAAAAAAATAGGGGGCAACAGTGCCAAATACTTTATAAAACAGCAGGTTTCTTTAGGACATCTTAATGGCTTTATAGAAGAGATGATTAACGGACAAAAGGTTGTAAAGGTTTTCTGCCATGAGAAGAAGGCAAAAGAGCAGTTTGACCAGCTAAATGAAGAGCTTTGCGATGATGCGACGCAAGCAAACAAATACGCCAATATATTTATGCCTATCATGGCTAACTTAGGAACGCTGCAGTATGTCCTAATTGCTATAGTGGGCGGTGCTCTTGCAATATGGGGCATAGGCGGAACAACATTGGGTGCAATAGCTGCTTTCCTGCAACTTAGCAGAAATTTTACTATGCCAATATCCCAGGTATCACAGCAGCTCAACTCAGTTGTAATGGCACTTGCCGGAGCAGGTAGAATCTTTGATCTGATGGACGAAGAGCCGGAGGTTGATGATGGCTATGTTACCCTGGTCAATGCCAAATACGAGAACGGTGTACTTGTTGAATGTGAAGAATGTACTGATATTTGGGCTTGGAAACACCCTCATTCAGATGGAAGCATTACGTATACACAGTTGACAGGGGATGTAAGATTTTTTGATGTCGACTTCGAATATCAGGAAGGCAAGCCAATTTTGCAAGAGGTCAGCTTATTTGCAGAGCCCGGCCAAAAGGTAGCGTTTGTAGGTGCAACCGGTGCAGGGAAAACGACAATTACCAATCTTATTAATAGATTCTATGATATTGCAGATGGCAAAATACGCTATGACGGTATCAATATTAACAAAATTAAGAAGAGTGACTTAAGGCACTCTTTGGGAATAGTTCTGCAGGATACCAATCTGTTTAGCGGAACAATCAAGGAAAATATCAGGTATGGTCGCTTGAATGCTACCGATGAAGAGGTTTATAATGCAGCTAAGCTCGCAAATGCACACGACTTTATAACAAGACTTCCAAATGGGTATGATACTCCTATTGCAGGAGATGGTGCAAGCTTGTCGCAGGGACAGAGACAGCTTCTTTCCATTGCGAGGGCCGCGGTTGCTAATCCACCTGTTATGATACTTGATGAGGCAACGTCCAGTATTGATACTAGAACAGAGGCTATAGTACAAAAGGGCATGGATAGGTTGATGAAGGGAAGGACAGTATTTGTTATAGCACATCGTCTATCAACCGTTAAAAATTCAGATGTCATTATTGTGCTGGACTTCGGCAGAATTATTGAACGTGGCAGCCATGAGGACCTGATTAACAAGCAAGGCAAGTATTATCAGCTGTATACAGGAGCATTTGAGTTGGAATAAAACAAGAGGCAACAGGGTGAGGTGCAACCGAGAAACTCCCTGTTGTTTATACAATGAAAAAAATAAGCATTCCTGAGATATACTGGTGAAAAATATAGGAGGAAACTACAATGGGATTGTTTGATGGCTTAATGGGAAATGCTTCTGAGATAAGCGTAGCAGAGGCTTCAAGGGAATATGGGCAACTGCTCGCAGAGAATGAAGCAATAGAAAAGGCTTACAAGCTAATAAGAGACATGTTTATTTTTACAAACAAACGGCTTATATTGATAGATGTACAGGGCGTGACCGGCAAGAAGTGTGAGTTTCATTCCATTCCATACAAGAGCATTACACATTTTGCAATAGAGACTGCGGGCAACTTTGACTTAGATGCTGAACTGAAAATATATTTATCGGGCTCACAGCTTCCTATTACCAAGCAGTTTAACAGAAGCCTCAATATATATCAGGTGCAGGCTGTGCTAGCGACTTATGTGTTGAAGTAAGGGTGTTGTAGTTACTAAATGGTGATATGATTTAAATAAATTAATTAATTATATATTGGACGTATTATTTATTACTTAAAAGACCTCCTAACTTAGGAGGTCTTTTTATCTCATTTTCACAATTAACCACAATAATTAATGTTCTTTACTGATTCACAATCCTATAATACACCCTTGCTGTCAAGGCATAAACGATTGCATATATTATAGCAAACACTAGTACGGTTGCTATGGTGCACACGATAAAAAGTGATACATTTGTCAGGCTTAGTAGTGCTAGTAGTTTACTCAGTATAGGGAATGCAACGATTACATGGACAATTGCCATAATAAGGGGAAGTAAAAATACTGTTAGCACTTGGGAGCTTATAGACTTTTTGACCTCTTCTCGACTCATTCCAACCTTCTGCATTATTTGGAAGCGCTCTTTATCTTCAAAGCCCTCTATAACCTGCTTATAGTATATTATTAGTACTGCTGCCATCAAGAACAGCATACCTAGCAATATTCCGATAAATAACAGACCACCATAAATCTCATAAAATGATAATGCACTTGTTTGCTTTGGGTCAATTCTTAAATACTCAAGTCCATAGTCTTCCTTTTTTAGCTCGGCTTTGAGCTTATCAGCAAGCTGTTTTTCCTGCTCAGCAGGCAGATTTACATTGAAAGTAATATCATAGTTTACTGCTCCACTATCCTCTCTATATACATTTGAAATTTCTTTTGAAAGTATATTCAGAACTTTTTCGTTTGACACTACTATACAGCTAAAATCAGCATTCCAAACCTCAAGCTCGGGGTCTGCCCCTATAGGAGCTTGATCTAGCCACTGTTTAATAGAATATTCTGTACCAAATATGGTAACAGTGCCCCCTATACTTGTATCTTCATTATAAAAGAGTATCTCATTATCAGCTAATTGAGCTGCTTTTCCAGTTACTCTTTGGTACTCATCTAATGACAGTATGTTTACTAATGCCATACTATTCATAGAAACATAGGAGGACTCTCCCTTTATAAAGGTGCTACCCTCTCTATTACATGCATAATTAAGAGCACTTGTGGAAGAGAAATCAGTAGCTTTTATACCGTTTTTCTCTAGAACAGTCTGTATTTTTTGCTCAAAAGCCTCCTTCTTAGGATTATTATCTAAATAATATTGTGCATGAATTGCTATATCTGTGGGCATTGCCTTATCTATAATATCTGTAATACCTGCGTACATTGAAATAGTAGTTGAAACAGTAACTAACACAGCAGTGGACATAATACAGATATTTGCTAATCCCACTGCATTCTGCTTCATTCTGTATATCATACCTGAAACAGTAGTAAAATGCTTAGTCTGATAATAATAACCTTTGTTTTTCCTTAATAGCTTCAAAATAGCAATACTTACCGCTGTAAACAGACAATAGGTCCCTATTATGACCAGTATGGCAGCAACAAGAAAAGTACTTATAGCAGCTAAGGGATTTTCTAATGATAAGGCCATATAGTACCCTGCTCCAAGCGTGAGCACACCAATTATAGCTGTAATCCATTTAGTTTTGGGCTCCCTTTCACCAACATTTGTGCTTTTTAGCAGTTCAATAGGCTTTGCTGTGTGAACGTGCCTGAGGTTATTAAGCAACGTGAGTAAGAATATGGCTAAAAAGAGTAATATGGTAATATTTATAGCAGCTGTGCTCACTTCAAAGCCATAGTCTGGATCAAACATAAGTATTTTATAAAGTACCAATGTTGAAAGCTTGCTAAAGATAATACCAAAAAGTAATCCTAAAACTATGCTGGTAATACTAATAAAAATGCTCTCCCATAGCATTACTCTTCCTATGTGCTTTTTCTCCATTCCAAGTATATTGAAAAGCCCAAATTCCTTCATTCTGCGCTTAATCAGAAAGCTATTTGTATAGAAAAGAAAAATAACAGAGAAGAAGGCAGTTACTATGGTTCCAATAAGCATAATTTGCTGTGTAGAACCATTACCTGTGGAAGTATGAAATGTCAAAAAACTCAGATTGTAAAACATAAGAATGGTGCCAATACAGGTTAAAATATAAGGTATATAAGTTTTTCTATTGTTTTTAAGGTTTGTAAGAGCGAGCTTGAAATAAAGCAATTTACCCATTATGCTCACCTCCAGTGGCTAAAACAGTAAGCGTATCGGATATTTTGGCATACAACTGCTCGTTTGTCATATTGCCTCTATAAAGCTGATTATAGACTTCTCCATCCTTTATGAACAGTATGCGGTTTGCAGTGCTTGCAGCCTTGATACTGTGGGTAACCATCAAAATCGTTTGTCCTTCACTATTGATTGCAGAGAATATATTTAGTAGCTTGTCTGTTGCCTTTGAATCAAGGGAACCGGTAGGCTCATCTGCAAGAATAATTTCAGGGGAAGTAATGAGTGCTCTTGCCACAGCGGTACGCTGCTTTTGTCCACCTGATACCTCATAGGGGAATTTGTCCAAGATGTCGTTAATGGCTAACTTCTTTGCTATAGGGAACAATTTTTCGCTCATTTCCTTATGCTTTTTACCTGAAAGTACTAATGGAAGAAATATATTATCTCTAATCGAGAAGGTATCAAGAAGGTTAAAATCCTGAAATACAAAGCCCAGCTTGTTTCTGCGAAAAGCGGATATTTCCTTTTCTTTTATTGATGTAATACTCTTACCATTAAGCACAACATCACCGCTAGTTGGTTTATCGAGTGATGCGAGAATATTCAGAAGCGTGGTTTTACCTGAACCTGATTCGCCCATAATGGCTACGTATTCTCCCGGCTCAACCGAAAAGTTAACATTGCTAAGTGCTAATACCTGATTACCACCAAATCGCGTAGTATATATTTTTTTTAAGTTTTTGACTTCCAATAATGGCATATCTTATTCCTCCAAAATCTTTAGTATGTATTAATTTTATTAAAATGGTTGATATGCCTCCATAATTAAACCTTACAAAAACAGATACATCCTTACATTTTTGTAAGGGGGATGGTGCAATTATCGAATCAAGTATACTATGTTATAGCTAGAGGGGGGTGGTGCTCTTATAGAATCAAGTATTACTATATAATATCTAGAGGTGTGATGTTAGCAAGTATAGAGCCAAGTATTACTATATAATAGCTTTAAGTGTGTTACTACCAAGCTATTTATAGCTACTCGAAGATTGTTTCATAAGAAGATAAATCCAAAGTGACCTTAGTGCCACCTCCCACAACAGAGGATATTTTAATCTGGTGAGATAGCTTATCAACTATCCTTTTGCATAGATACAGGCCAAGACCAGTAGATTTTTTGTCCATTCTACCGTTATAACCGGTGAAACCCTTTTCAAAAATTCTAGGCAAATCTTCCTGGCTAATGCCAATACCCGTATCTTCTATTACAAGGTTTTTACTACCTTCTATAAATATTTTGACAGTACCGTTGCTGGTATACTTGATGGCATTGGACAAAAGCTGCTCTATTACAAATGTAAGCCACTTCTCATCAGTTATTACTTTTACTTCTAAATCTTTTATTTCTAAACTAACCCTTTTATGAATAAACATGGGTGCGTACTTTTTGACAGCCTGTCTTACAATGCTATCAAGAGAATATTGCTCAAGCTTTAAGTCGGAAGCAATAGAGTCAATACGCAGATATTGGAGGACCACCTCTGCATAGCGCTCGACTTTAAATAATTCATGTGAAAGCTGTGAGCTATAAGAAGAGGGATTAGCCTGAAGAAGTACACTCATTGCTGCGATGGGTGTTTTTATTTGATGAACCCATAGGGTATAAAAATCTATCATCTCAGTTTTACTAGCATCTGATTCCATTATAAGTTTTCGTTGATAGTCAAATAGATTGCGGATAAGCTCTTGATAATCCTGTTCTATTAGTTCAGCAGAGCTTGGTAGTTCATCTACTGTGATGTTAATGCTTTTCATCAAACGGGTAAGGTGTCTATGTTTTTTTGCATACTTTATCAGGTCAAAAATACTCAATATAGCAATCAAAATCAGGCATAATGAGGCTGCATAAAATACTGCTGCGGTGGGTAGAGAATACAGATAAAAAACTATACCAAAGATTGTGCAGCAAAGCAAAAATATAATAATAAGTGTTATCCTGTCTCTTAAATATCTAAGTAGCATACTAAATCACCATATATCCTATACCTTTTTTTGTTTCAATAAAGTCATTGAGACCGATATCTTCTAACTTCTTACGCAATCTTGTCATGTTTACGGTCAGTGTATTGTCATCAATGAAGTTGTCACTTTCCCAAAGCTTAAGCATCAGAGCATCACGGGTAACAGCAGTACCTGCGTTTTCCATAAGAATTTGAATTAGTCTGAAATCGTTCTTGGTGAGCTCAATTTTTTTATCCTGGTATGTAAGTGTGGTATCGTTTAGGTTAAGTATAACGCCCTTGTGCTC
>JAEZFR010000502.1 GCA_023417285.1 Bacillota bacterium | reverse complement strand
CAGTAATAATGTTTAAGCTCAATGCAACAATAGTATTGATGGCCGCAAGTGCCAGGATATGACCCAGTGACTCAGAAATTATGCCAGTCCATGAAAGGGCTACCAATATTCCAAAAGAAATCACGGAGAAAATTGATATTGTTGCAAAATTAAATAATCGTTTATTCTTCATTCTGCTACACCTACACTTTCTCCTTAATATTTTTACCCAGTAAACCAGCTGGTCGTATTACAAGTATAACGATAAGTATACCAAATACAATTGCGTCTGCTAGCTGAGTATTTATATAGCCCTTTGTCAGAGTTTCTGCCAAGCCGATTAATACGCCTCCGAGCATGGCACCCGGTATACTTCCTATGCCCCCAAGTACTGCTGCAACAAAGGCCTTAAGTCCTGGCATTATACCCATATATGGGTCGACCTGAGGATACAGGCTAGCAAACATTATTCCCGCAGCAGCTGCTAGAGCAGCACCTAAAGCAAATGTAAACGAAATAATCCTGTTTATATCTATTCCCATTAACAGGGAGGCATCTAGATCATGAGAAACTGCTCTCATGGCCTTCCCCATTTTTGTCATGTTAACAATGTATGTAAGCACAAGCATAAGAACAATTGATATACCTATAACAATCAGTTGCATCTTGCTGATGCCCACGCCCTCCTTTAAAGAATCATTTATACCAGGTATTGTAGGAAACAGTCTAAAGTTCGGACCTATAAAAGGTATTACTCTCGTACCATTTTCTATAAGTATTGAAACTCCAATAGCTGTAATAAGTGCATTGATTCTAGGAGCATTTCTAAGCGGCTTATAGCAAACCTTTTCTACAATAATAAAGAAAAGTGCACAAACTGCCATTGAAGCCAATAGCGCAACAATTAGTGAAAGAGGTGTTGCTCCCCCCATTGCTGATAGTACAAAAAATCCTGTCATAGCACCAATCATCAGCACATCACCATGAGCGAAATTTATAAGCTTAACAATACCGTATATCATGGTATAGCCTAAAGCTATCAATGCATATATACTTCCTAAAGAAAGTCCGTTGAGCAATTGTATGAAAAATTGCAGCATTTACCCACCCCTCACCAAGTTAAAAGCTTTTTTATCCCTATAATATTAAAAATTAATATAAATCAATAACTAATAGTAGGAATATTGTAATCCTACTATTAGTTATCGTAAATCTCTCTAATGCTTCTATTTTACTAGAAATTATGGGTTAACTGTTGATACGTATGAACCCTTTAGTTTGCCATCATCGCCCTTTTCAATCTTTACTATAACAGCTGACTTAACTGGGTTTCTCTTTTCATTGAACTTAATATTTCCTGTAACAAATTTACCATCTGTCTCCATCATAGCAGCCTTAATCTTTTCTGAATCTGTTGATCCAGCCTTTTCAATAGCGTTTGCTAAAATGTATGCAGCATCATATCCTAAAGCTGCTAGAGCATTTGGAGTTGCATCGTACTTTGCCTTGAACTTATCAACAAAATCTTTAACTTCCTTATCATTTGCATCAGTAGCATAGTGATTGCTGTAGTATGAACCTATTACTGAGTCATCTGATGTACTTGTAGCTTCATCCCAACCATCAGCGCCGAGCATTGGTACTGTAATACCTGCGCTCTTAACCTGTGGAGCTATTAGTGAAATTGTTGAATAGTAATCAGGCAAGAATAGCACATCTGGATTCTTTCCCTTTATGTTTGTCAACTGTGCTTTAAAGTCCTTGTCTCCTGAACTATATGATTCTTCAGAAACTATAGTTCCGCCATTTTCAGTGAAAGTCTTTTTGAAGTTTTCCATAAGGCCCTTTGAATAGTCGTTAGTTACATCATATAGAATTGCTGCTGTCTTTGCTTTTAAATCAGTCTGCGCAAATTTAGCTACTACTGTACCCTGGAATGAGTCGTTGTAGCAAGCTCTGAATATGTAGTCACCAGCGTCTGTAACTGTATCGTTTGTTGATGACGGTGTAATCATAACAATCTTTCTTTGTTGAGCTTGCTTTGTTATTGCAAGAGTACAGTTACTAGTTAATGCTCCTACAAGTCCAACAATATTGTCAGATGAAGCAAGCTTTGTGAAATTACTCAATGTTTTCTCTGGGTTAGCTTCGTCATCCTTAACTACTAATTCTAGCTTCTTGCCAAGTACGCCACCCTTTTCGTTAATCTCATCAACTGCCATCTGAATTGCATCTCTTGTTTGAGTACCGTATAATGATAACTTACCGCTGATTGGCTGAATTGTACCAATCTTGATTGTGTCTCCACTAGCTGAATCACCGCCGGACTTTGTTCCGCATCCTGCAAAGAGTGATACCATCATTACCATGGAAAGTGCTAATGCCAAAATTCTCTTTTTCATAATAAATCCCCCTATTCAAGTTAAAATTTACAAATGTTTGTTATAAAGATTATATTCAAAATATGAAGTTTTAGCAAGCCCAACTTTCATTTTGCAAAACTGCCTAAAAAATGTAAAAAGGATATTAGCGAGTATGAGTGTAGTATTTGGCCCACACTCTTATGCTAATATCCCAAAATAAATGAATTATCTTAATATAACTACTGCATTTAATAGTAT
>JAEZFR010000494.1 GCA_023417285.1 Bacillota bacterium | reverse complement strand
ACTTACGGGATTAAGCTCATCACTGCTGCTAGTCTCAGTGCTTAAAATGCCACATCCGCCTAGCAAACTGATTATCATCACGCATGCCAATAATAAACCGACTGTTTTTCGCATTTCTTATGCCACCTCACATTTTTAAAGTTATGTTTATCTAAATTCTTATATCCTATGTTTATGCCCAAGCCTTGACAAGTATTCTAGCAATTCAAAAAAAACAAAAGTACAAAAAAAGAACTGAGTATAGCTTACTAAAACTATACTTAGTTCAAAAGAATAATTACTTATACTATCCACTCATGTAAATTAAGTAGTAATGGATTTAGAATACAGATATATATTATAGAAATATATTTTAGATTTATATTTTAGATATCTACAAAAATTCTTCTAGTAATATTTAATACTTCAGACATAGGGAACAACATCTGAACCACTGAACCAACACTCTCTTTGCTCTTGACAATAAGTTCCCCACCATGTGCCTTCATTACCCTAAAGCAATAGCTTAATCCAAGTCCTAAATTACTTGCTTCCTTCTTAGTTGTATAGAATGGAGTAATTACGTGCATTAAATCTTGATTACTAATACCACACCCATTGTCCGAAATAGAAATTAGTAACAATTCCCCTCTTATTTCCGTTTCTATAAAAATTTCGCCGCTATCTTCTATAGCCTCAATTGAATTAATTAGGATATTTTTGAGCATTTCAGTCATATGATTAACGTCTACAGTCAGTGTAGCATCTATTATGCTCCTATTTGTAATTTTAATGCTTTTATCCTTTATATGTTGCTCAACGATATCGATGCTATTCTGGATTAACATGCTCAAGACATAAGGCTCTTGCTTTATCTCTATTTTGTCTAACTTGTACCCTATTTTTGAAGTGATACTAACAAGGTTATCAGCAGATTGTCTAATAATCTTTAGTTTTTCATCTTTATTGATTGAGCTATCGTCTTCTATCTCATTAAGCTGTTTAATTATTTCAGAGGTTTCACGTTTCACAGCATTTGATATATAGCTGGTGCCATCAATAAAAATATCCATGGAGCTTTCATAGCTGATTTTTTCTATCCTTACCTTTATGCCAAGAATACCATATCTAATACCAAGATAAAGGAAAATTATGAACTGAAAAGCAATTATCCAGAAATTAAAATACCATGCATTCTCAATGTTCACAGCAACAGATAGATAACTGGTCCACATCAAAACAACTGAGGATGGTATTGTAAACACAATTGTAATAAGAGTACTTTTCTTTTTAACGGAATCCTCTTGCCTGTAAAACGATATTATCAGAATAATTGCTGCTGCTATAGTATATATAACCACCCATATGGATAGAACTTTGTAATTAGGATCAAATGCTGGAGTTATAGGGTATAAGAAACACATCATCAAACTTGGGAAAAATAAAAGAACCTTTATATATAGCTTAAGCCTTTTGCTGATGTTAGTATTTAAAAAGTCTGTAAAAGCCAGCACAAATATTATTAAGGTATATGTAGCAAAGTAATGCTGTAGTACATTTGCAAGTCCCTTAGCTGCTAAGCAGAAGAATAACAAGTCGGGATCGTTCAGTGTTTCAACGTAAGGTAAAATATTATCAGTAAAAATAACTGTAATACCACCAAAACCATTTAAAAACAGGGTAGCGGACGCCCACCAAGACCATTCTTTTCTACCATTATTAACAATTAGAATAAGTGCGATAACCCAAAGTAAAATAAATATTAAAAACATCTGTACCTCACACCCTTTAATTTAGACATATTTTATCATTTTCTGTCAATTATTTCAATCAATATTTACTTTTATGTTATTCACTTTTTAACAAATGCTAGTACTTTTTTAATATAGTAAAAATAAGTAAGCTATATTTACATATATACAGCCTGTTTTCTTATCCAGTTTTTTACAACTATTATATCATATAATTAGAATTAATATTTTTTTATTTTTTTGTAACAACAACGTACTCACATTCATAATATGCAGTATCTTAAATCTTTTTTTGGAGGTATAGTCATGGGATGTTTTGGTAATGGTAAAGGTTCCGGTTGTTGTTTTGACGGCGGATGGTGGTGGATCATAATTTTAGCAGTATTGTTCTTTATCTTCTGCAATGATGACTGTGGTTGCTTCTCAAACATATTTGAGGGCTGCGACTGGTTGGTCTGGCTTGCAATACTGTTATTAGTTATCTTCATTAGTGGTGACCACGGAGAATGCTGCGACTAATTTGCAGCTGCCATCTAGGCACTTTGAATAGAAGCTTGGGTATTTTATCCAAGCTTCTATTTCAAATTTCTCCCTCTGAACTTACATCGATTGAGCGTAACATATTATAATATTAAAGCTGCATAGACTATAATATTAAGTATTTAAATTGGAAAGGAATGGGGCTTATGGGTGACTGGAGCAAGAAAATTCAGGAGCTTATGCAGGACAAATTAGTACAGTCCAAAGTAAATCAAGCCATTGATATGTTAAAAAATTCCGACTCAGAAGAGCTAAAGAAGAAGTTATCCAAGATTGACAAGGAAGAATTATTAAGTAAAGTAAATGAAATTGATCAAGAAAAAATCAAGAATATGAAGATTGACAAGGATGAAATCAGAAAGAAAATTACAAAGCAGGACATGGATAAACTTGAAAAAGTCTTAGGAAAAGATAATGAAGCCATAATCAAAAAATTCAAGGAATATATGAAGGATTAGTGAAAGAGCTTCGCTCTTTCACTATCATCTGTGCAGAAATAAATGCTAAAACTTGAATGATGATAATGAAGAAGGGGGGGATTAAGAATGAGTGACGACATTGATAAAAAGTTCAAACAAATAGCTGATATGATTGGCCAGAAGGATTCCGGGGGTATGCCTGATAATGTAAAAAACATTCTTAATATGTTCATGTCTTCTGCAAGTCAAAAAAATGATGAAACTGCTGAACCTTCAGAAGGCCAAGAAAAACACTCCCAGAGTTCTTCTGAAGATAGAAAACCAGCTAGTGACGATGATACGCAGGAGCTTGCTAGAAAGATGAAGAAAGCTGTTGATATGCTTGGAGCAACAACAAATGATCCTAGAGCCAATTTATTAAATGCCCTTCATCCTTATTTAAATCATGAACGGCAAAAAAAGTTACAAAAGTGTATGAAACTTATTAAGCTTGGTTCTCTTACTAAGCTGATGGATGAGTCTTGAGTTAGCATGATCAAAGGAGATAAGAAGCTATGGCATACAGGAAACATTCCTCTAATTCTAGACGATATAAAAGGCATGAAAATCATGCAAGAAATTCACATAATGAAGAAGATTTCAATGGATTACACACTCAATCTGCTTTGCCAGCACCTGTATTAGCTCTACCTGAAAGAACAGTGCACCACAACGAAGAACCAAAGCAAAAAAAGCCTTTGGGATTTTTAGGCTCATTCCTAAATCCAAAAGGCTCTGGTAAAGCGTTATTCACATTTGGTGACTACGAAATTCATTTTGATGACTTACTGCTTATCGGATTAATTATACTTTTATTGACGGACGGCATGCAAGATGAAGTACTTGTATTTATACTTCTTTATCTATTATTAGATATATTTTAAGGAAGCTTTACGTTACTTTTATCATTGCATTCTTTAAAGGAAGCAAAGATAAAGCACAACATTAGTGCAAAAAACAGTGTTTTAAATACAATGCTAACAATTAATAGTAC
>JAEZFR010000409.1 GCA_023417285.1 Bacillota bacterium | reverse complement strand
GTAGGTAGTGTTGATGCTAAAGCAACATGTTTTAAATACAATTAAAAACTACGGGTTATTACAAAAAGGAGAAGGCGTTGTGGTTGGCGTATCAGGTGGATACGACTCCATATGCCTTCTGCATGTTTTATACCAGTTATCACAGCAGCTCGACATTAAACTTTATCCCGTGCACATAAATCATATGCTAAGAGGTCAGGAGGCCTTGAGGGACGAGCAGTTTGTAGAGGATTTTTGCAGAAGCCTTAGTATTGAGCCAATTATTTTCAAAATAGATGTTGCCAAGTTGGCTCAAAATGATAAAATATCTCTTGAAGAAGCAGGCAGAAATGCTAGATATGATGCATTTTCGCAAACACTTATAAGGACTGGGGCCAAAAAGATTGCCGTAGCTCATAATAAAAATGACCAGGTTGAGACAGTGCTGATGAGAATATTTAGAGGTACTGGTACTGAGGGAATGCTTGGCATGTCTCACTTACGGGGAAACATAATTCGACCGTTGCTGGATGTGAGTCGGTTGGATATTGAACATTATGTACATGAAAATGGGCTAAGTGCTATTTTAGATAGCTCAAACCTTGAAACGGATTATACTCGCAACAAGGTGAGACTCAATTTGCTACCTGCAATAAATGAAGCCATGGGAATTGATGTTTCGGATAATATTCTTAGACTTTCTTCTATTATAAGAATGGACGAACAGTACCTCTCAAAACAGGCTCAAATAGCTTATAGAAAGGTCTGCAATGTTTCAGGCTTAGTAAATCAATGTAATACAGTTTGGGATAGGGTTGTAGCTCATACTGCTTCTATAGAAGTGAGTATAGGCATAGTGCCATTACTGGAGTTAGACAGTGCCATTAGAACCAGGGTATTAAGATTAGCGATTAAACAGGTAAAGGGAAACTTAACGGGTATTGAATCTATTCATATAGACCGATTAAACGAACTTTGTATAAGTGGAAGAACCGGAAGTAGTATAGATATTAAGCAGGGGATTATAGCTACTAGACAATATGACAATATAAAATTATCCTTTAAGTCAACCAAACAAACAAAGGATTTTTGTGAGAAGCTTAATATTCCAGGTATAACTATTATAGAAGATACATCAATGCAAATAGCTACGGAAGTTATAGTTGCCGAAACTATGGATAACTCGAAGGATAAACATGACATAAAACAGTTAAAGAACTCTGAAAAAGAAGCTTATTTTGACTTAGATTTAATAAAAAAAGCTAAGGAAAGATACCTAAGTGATATATATACAACCCAAACTTCTGAATTGGTGGTAAGAAATAGGCGAAGCGGAGATGTTTTTAAACCATTTAAATCAAATGGAACAAAAAAATTGAAAGAATATTTAATAGATGAGAAGGTTCCAAAAGAGATAAGAAGCAGTATTCCGCTAATTGCAGTAGGACAGGAAATTATTTGGATTATTGGCAAGAAAACAAGTGATAATTATAGAGTAACTGACAATACTAAATTCATACTAAAAATTTCTTTTAGTGATAGTGCATCTAAAAAAGAGGGGGATTTATCAGACAATGGATGTAATAGAAAGGGTTCTAATAACTAAGGAAGAATTGGCAAAAAACGCGAAGGAATTAGGCGCGAGAATATCCCGTGATTATGAGGGAAAGGATCTTATGTTGGTAGGAGTATTAAAAGGCGGTGTGGTATTTTTGGCAGATTTAGCAAGGGAGATTACCATACCAACTGATATGGATTTTATATCAGTATCAAGTTATGGTAACTCATCAAAATCATCAGGTGTAGTTAGGATAATTAAAGACCTTGATACAGATATTACCGGAAAGGACATACTTATTGTAGAGGATATAATCGATACCGGTCTTACACTTAAGCATCTGACGGAGCTTTTGCACACAAGAGGGCCAGCAAGTATTAAGATTTGTGCTGCATTAGACAAACCATCTAGACGACAAGCAGATTTAACTATTGATTACAAAGGAATAGAAATACCTGACGAATACGTTATTGGTTATGGACTTGACTATGCAGGCAAGTACAGAAATATTCCTGAGGTATGTGTCCTTAAGAGAGAGGTATACGAAAAATAGTTAAAAAAATATGAACTTCAACGTATGTTTATTGTGTTTTATAAGTGCATATGCTAATATAATATATACTGTGCTGGTATTTTATGCTAGACACTAAAGGGCTACAGGCTCAAGGAATGTCTCACAGGACATGAGGAGGGAGATACTTGAAATATTTTAAGGGAATAAGCTTTTATATAATAATATTTGTCATTATTATAGCTATTGTTACCTTGTACCAGGCTTCTGACAACCCGCCAACCATGCAGTATTCACAGTTGCTGACAAGAATGGATGCAGGTGAGGTTAAAGCAGTAGAATTGCAGGGAGATACTGCTACCATAGAACTAAAAAAAGATAACGCAATTGAAGGAAAGACAAAATTTGTTGTCAATGTTCCCCCTGATGTTGTATCTGCATCAGAGGAATTTACAAAGGCAAGCAAGAGTAATCTTATAGAGAGTTTTTATGTTGTTAAGCCTCCATCAGCGCCATGGTGGGTGGCAATACTTCCAACACTAGGTTTTATAGTAGTACTAGTGTTGATTTGGTTTTTCTTTATGCAACAGTCCCAGGGCGGCGGCGGTGGAAACCGAGTAATGTCATTTGGTAAAAGCAGGGCAAAAATGACGGTTGACGATAAGAAAAAAGTTACATTTGAAAATGTTGCAGGTGCAGATGAAGAAAAGGAAGAGCTCGCGGAGATAGTTGAATTCCTAAAAGCTCCGAAAAAGTTTGTTGAATTGGGTGCAAGAATACCAAAGTGTGTGCTATTAGTTGGACCTCCGGGTACTGGTAAAACGCTTCTTGCTAAAGCTGTTTCAGGTGAAGCAGGTGTTCCATTCTTCTCAATAAGCGGTTCCGACTTTGTTGAAATGTTTGTTGGTGTCGGTGCATCCCGTGTGCGTGACCTTTTTGAACAGGCAAAAAAGAATTCACCTTGTATAGTATTTATAGATGAAATTGATGCAGTAGGACGTCATAGAGGAGCAGGTTTAGGCGGAGGACATGACGAAAGAGAGCAGACACTCAACCAATTGCTCGTTGAGATGGATGGTTTCGGAATAAATGAAGGTGTTATTATCCTCGCGGCTACTAATAGACCTGATATCTTGGACCCAGCGTTACTCAGACCAGGACGTTTTGACAGAAGGGTAGTAGTTGGATACCCTGATATCAAGGGAAGAGAGCAGATATTAAAGGTTCACCAGAGAGGTAAGCCTCTTGGAGAAGATGTAAGGCTGGACGATCTCGCAAGAATTACACCAGGCTTTACTGGTGCAGACCTTGAAAACCTATTGAATGAAGCTGCATTGTTGGCTGCTCGTAAAAACAAGAAGAAGATAAACATGGAAGAAGTAAAAGAGGCCGTATTTAAGGTAATGATGGGACCTGAAAAGCGTAGCAAGGTAATGAGCGAG
>JAEZFR010000398.1 GCA_023417285.1 Bacillota bacterium | reverse complement strand
GTACTATTTAATGTCAATGCTGATCACTTAATACAAGAATTTAAGAATTACTATAAAGATAATACTTATATTAGCTCTCATGATGAATGTGCTGTAACGCACGTACCTGAGATAAGTAGCGTCTGCTGTGCTAATAATTCAAGAGAACATACTTTTAGGTATATTACCTCAAATGGAGAAGCAAGCGTAACCATTGACTCCCCTGTTAATAATCTTCATGTAGGTACTCTTCAGGTATTCCTTGATAGTTACATAAAGCAACACCCTGAGGTTAAGATAGATTATATTCATGGTGAGGATGTGGTTACAAAGCTTGGATCGCTTCCGGGAAACATGGGCTTCTACCTGCCTGCCATGGATAAAATGGACTTATTTAAAACGGTAATATTAGACGGTGCGCTTCCTAGAAAGACCTTCTCTATGGGAGAAGCAGATGAGAAAAGATTTTACCTCGAATGTAGGAAGATTAAGTAGTATCTGGTTTGCAGTAAGCCATTAACTATCTTGAGTGTTGTAATATTAATACACAACACTCCATGTACGAAATAGAAAGATCCATACAGCCAATACCTATATAAATAAAAAAAGGATGAAAGCATTTGCTTTCATCCTTTTTATTATTTTATTATATGATATCCATTAGAACTTAATCAATGTAACCTTTAAAACACCATCGATTTTATTCAGTAGATCAATTACTTCATTTGTAACTTCACAGTCAACACTTACAAATGCTACAGCCTTGTCACCCTTTTTATTTCTTGACCACTGCATTGCCGCAATATTTATATCAGCAGCACCGAGTATTGTACCAATCTGACCAATGATGCCTGGCTTATCAACATTTTGTATTGCAAGAACGTATGGAGTTGGTTCAAAGTCAAGCTTGTAACCAAAGAAATCAACAACTCTTATAGCGTCCTTTGCAAAGACTGTTCCTGATACACAAAGCTCTTTATTTTTGGTAATAAACTTAACTGTAATAAGATTTGTGTACTTTTCAAGGTGTGTACTCTTGCTTTCAGTAAGAGATATGCCCATATTTTTTGCTATAAGCTCGGCATTTACATAGTTAACCTTTTCCTTAACTATTATTTCAAGGAAGCCCTTCAGCACAGAAAGTGAAAGTAGCTTTGTTTCCTGCTCTGCAAGCTCCCCACTATACTTAATTTCTATCCTGTTAACAGTTTCTTTTTCTGCCTGATAATAAATCTTACCCAAAGTTTCTGCCAAATCAACATATGGCTTCATTTGAGATACGTCCTTACCCTTCATTGGAGGCATATTTACTGCAGCCACCATTTCGCCAGCAAGAGCATCAGATACCAATTGGGTTACTGCTGTACCAACATTGTAGTTTGCCTCAGAAGTTGAAGCTCCAAGGTGAGGAGTAATAATTACATTATCCAACTCAAGCAGCTTGTTGTAATAATCCTGCTCTTCGGGCTTCTTGTCATAATTTGGCTCTGGGTCAAGCACGTCAATACCTGCAGCAGCAACGTGTCCTTCTTTAAGAGCATTGTACAATGCATCCTCATTTACAAGACCACCTCTAGCAGCATTTACAATTCTTACGCCCTTCTTACAAAGCTTAAGCTCCTTTTCACCGATCATACCATAAGTTTCTTTTGTCTTTGGAGTATGCAGTGTTATTAAGTCACTTTGCTTTAATAATTGTTCCAAGGTTTCGCATCTTTCTACGCCCATAAGCTCGAACTTATCGTCGGTTGTATATGGGTCATATGCAATTACCTTCATGTTGGAGCCTTTCAATTTTGAAGCAACTATTGAACCAATTCTGCCTAGTCCGATAACGCCGGCAACCTTGCCATCAAGCTCATTACCATTAAACTTGTTTCTTCTGAAATCCTTATTTGCTTTTCCACCCCAATGCGCTTGTGGAATATTTCTGAATATACAATATGCCAAGCCAACTGCTAATTCAGCTGCAGCCATAATATTGCTTTCTGGAGTATTTACAACGATAATACCATTCTTTGTACACGTTGGCACGTCAATATTATCAATACCATTACCAGCACGTCCTGCAACCTTAAGGTTCTTACCTCTTGTTATAAGTTCCTCATTTACGCGAGTAACACTTCTAACTATAATCGCATCATAATTTTCAATGATTTCTAAAAGTTCAGCATGCGAAATACCATACTTTGTATCAACCTCATGCCCTTGTTCAAGCAAGTAATTTATGCCATCTTCAGCTATTCTTTCGGTAACAATTATTTTCATATAAATCTCCCTTCTATATTTAGACCGTTTATTAATTAAGAATCATATATAACTCTTATGCTCCAAATAGTTTTTGAAAAAGCTCAGCCTATGCTGCTTACATAAAAGCAGCTTATATAAAATGCTTATAGTAATGCTTACTTAAGATGCTATAGTAATGCCTACTTAAAAAAATCCAATAGTAATGCTTACTTAAAATCCTATAGTAATGCTTTTTGAACTGCCCCAACTGATGCTCCCATTTCTACTTTATATCCTGCCTCAGCAAGTGAATACTCTAATGCAGCAAATGTTTTTATCAAGTCAAGACCATCTGTATATCCGCAGTGACCAATTCTGAAAATCTTACCCTTAAGGTGCTTTTGTCCCCCGGTAATCATTATGTCATGCTTTAAGTTCATAGTCTTGATAACCTTGCCGATATCAATTCCCTCAGGAGCCTTAACAGCAGTAATTATGTATGAAGATACATCCTGCTTTGCAAATAATTCAAGGCCCAATGCAGCAACTCCTGCCTGAGTAGCAAGTGCAAGCTTTTTGTGTCTAGCAAATACTTCTTGGAGCCCTTCTTCCTTTATCATTTTCAGTGCTTCCGCCTGAGCCATTAGTAGTGAAATTGCAGGCGTATATGGAGGATTCTCGCCTTCCTTGAGAAGTCCTTTTCTGTACTTTTTGTAATCCCAGTAGAACTTTGGAAGTTTAGAAGCATTAACTGCCTCCCACGCCTTATCACTCAATGCAACATATCCCAATCCAGGAGGTGCCATAAGAGCTTTTTGTGAACCAGTTACAACTACATCAATACCCCAGTTGTCCATTTGCAAATCAAGGCCACCCAATGAGCTTATAGCATCTACAACTAATAGTTTGTCTGTTCCCTTGATCAGCTTTCCAACTGCTTCTATATCGTTTGTAACACCCGTTGATGTTTCGTTGTGAGTCATTAAAACTGCTTTTATCTCTTTGTCACTGTCCAATATTTCCTTTACTTTGGAAACATCCACAGCTTCTCCCCAGTTTACCGCTAACTTATTAACATTTAATCCAAAAGCCTGTGCAATTTCAGCAAACCTATCTCCAAATGCACCTATACTGATAGCGAGTACCTTATCTCCAGGTGAGAAAAGATTTACGACAGCTGATTCCATTGCACCTGTTCCAGATGAAGAGAACATTAAAACCATATTCTTTGTTTGGAAAACAAACTTGAGATCTTCTTCTAGACCATCGTATACTACTTCAAATTCCTTGGTTCTATGATGAATAATCTGCCTTCTCATCACTTCCAATACTCTTGCTGGGATCATTGTAGGTCCCGGAGTCATAAGTAATTTTTCCTTTTCCATAATAACCTCCAAAATATAAAATAAATTTAAATAAAATTGTGCAAACTCTGTTAAACTAAAAAAAGCCAAATAAAAAAATTATTTGACCTCCAATAATGCTAATGATAAATAGATGCTATCAGCATTATGATAAACTCTGTCCTTTTGCCTGAGAGATTAAGCTTTGTAAAAAGCTTTTGCCCCTTCGGCGCCAACGTTGGTCTCTCCAGAGGTCCGTCCTGTCGTGGTCTCTTTTACCTGAGAGTGCTACTCCTTCG
>JAEZFR010000387.1 GCA_023417285.1 Bacillota bacterium | reverse complement strand
GCCTATACCGCTAAGTGCTTTTTGAATTATACCTGCAGCATTCAAAGCAGTATTCTCATTTCTTATTGAGAAATTTATGGAGTGGGTATTGTTTGCACAAAGCACAACGAATTCTATTTCTTGCAAGCACATGACAAAATCTCCCATGATGCCAAGTAGGTTCTGATTACAACCACCCTCAAAGTAGCAGAAAGCAAAGCCTTCTTTAATAACAAGATTATCAAGCAGTTTTTGATAAAAATGTAGATCCTGTGTTTGTATATAGTTCCTTAATATGGAGTTTACAAAGTTTATATCACAAAGTAAATATAATTCAGAGTAAGCAACTATATCATTGCGTGAGACCCCTCTTGTCAACTGGGCAGTATCCATGTTTAGTCCTATTAGCAAAGCTGTTGCTATATCCCTTGGAATAGAAATTTCCAAGTCAACAAAGTATTCATAAATAATAGAAGAACACGATCCATACTCCGACCGTATGTCCACAAATCTAATACATTCTGGTGCTGTAACCAGGTGATGATCAATAACCGCAACTTCTTCACCTATTAAATCCTCAACATTACTATTGCCCTTACAACTGTCAACTAATATGATTTTATCATGCACAGTGATATTTGAATCGGTATATGAGTATGCTTTTATACCTAACTCTCTTATCATGATGTTGAGAGATTCTCTTTGAATATCACCCTTATAAATAATGTCAGATGCAATTCCACATTGCTTTAATATGTACTGAAGACCAAATGCCGAAGCAATTGAGTCATGGTCCGGAAAGTTATGTGTTTGTATAAACACATGCTTGTATTGTTTCAAATAATCTAATAATTCAACCGAGATAGACATTGTGTTTTACGGATTTATCCGTACCTCCATTTATATTTTGTAAATAATTTCTGAATTACTTATGTTTTTATTTTATCATATATTTTTCTACACAAAAATACTCATATAATGCAATTTACATAATTTTTGGCCAAATACAACTAGTTAGCTTCATGTCAGTAAATATAGCATCAAAACTTGATTGAAGAGGGCTACATGCATATACTCCAAAGTTGAGGGCTCCTTTTCCATTAAATAAATGAAACATTCTCATCTGTTTATAGTTAACTCCATTTATAGAATTCTCAAACAAGAAATCATCGGTTTGGCGACTTATTCTATAAAACATTGATGATACCCCAGAACTTATTTGTGAAGTGGACCAATCAGAATACCCATTATTAGTTAAGACACTTCCAAGGTTTGAAAACTCAAAGTTTTCGTGCTCTATTGAACCCTTAAACCAATTATCACTGTCCTGATAAATGAGTACTCCGCATTGGTCATAGGGCTTGTTATATCTAAAGGAGGCTTTAACAGAAAAGGTAAAATCGCTATCTGTTTCCATTATAAGCGCATGCATATTGTCATTTTGAGTACCGGTATATGTTCTTTTCCACAAATCGGTAGAAGGTTCGGTTGTTATTGTTATTTTGCTTGCTTGTATATCACTTTTTTCAGGTTTGTTTAGCCATGTAAGTGCCGAAATATTAAACATTTTACCTCCGAATGTTAACTTATATAATTTATTAGAATTAAGTGTTAAATCTAAGCATGCTCATTACACTTTTTTAAGCGCATTAATCACTTATAGTACTAAATTAGTTTGCCATAAATAAAAAATCAGATACCAAACTTATATAACTACCAAAAAGTACATAATAGAGTCATCAGATTTATTCATATCGAAATCATGATTGTGCTAACAAAAATTTCAGAAAAATATAATTATGTAAAATAAAATTATTGACAACAAGTAGCTACAAACATATAATGAGTGTATTAAGTGTACTATTACTTATAATACAGTTAAAGGAGGTGCCTATGATACAGATTGACCTTAAAGACTCAAAACCTATTTATGAACAGATAAAGGAAAAAATTAAGGGTTTGATCATAAGCGGCATTTTAAAACCGGACGACAAGATTCCGTCGGTAAGAGAACTTGCACAGACTCTTACAATTAACCCCAATACCATTCAAAAGGCATATAGAGACCTTGAGTCAGAGTCAGTGATTTATTCAGTAAAGGGAAAGGGTAACTTTATTTCACCTATGGATCAGCAAACGGTAATTAATAGGGAAACACAGCTGCTTTTTGAAATACAGAAGTGTGCTGAGGAGCTGGTATATTTAAAAACTCCAAAGAATAAGGTGGTTGATTGCATAGAAAATGTTTATACGTACAAGGAGGGTCACAAATGATAGAGGTTTTGAACCTAACAAAGACATACGGTAAGTATAAAGCACTTGATGGCTTGAACTTACACGTAAAGCAGGGATCAGTTTTTGGATTATTAGGGCCAAATGGCTCAGGCAAGACAACTCTTATAAAGCATCTTGTGGGAGTATTTGAAAACGAAACAGGTACTGTCAAAATTGATGGTAAGGATGTATTTGATAATGCAGAGGTAAAGGGAGAAATAATTTACATCCCAGATGATGTATTCTTCTTCTCACAATATAGTATTTTGGAGACGGCAAAGTTTTACGCAAGCTTATATCCCAACTGGAGCTGGGAGAGGTTTGAGACATTGAAGCAGGCTTTCCCTATTGATGTGAAGAGAAGAGTGACAAAGCTATCAAAGGGGATGCAAAAGCAGGTTGCCTTCTGGCTTAGCATATGCGCAAGGCCAAAGGTCATGATACTTGATGAGCCGGTTGACGGACTGGATCCAGTTATGAGAAAAAAGGTATGGAATTTGGTACTACAGGACGTTGTGGAATATGGTACTACTGTATTAGTATCTTCTCACAACCTAAGAGAGCTTGAAGACATTTGCGACCATGTAGGAATAATGTTTAATGGAAAAATGATGATAGAGCGTGAGCTAGATAATATGAAATCCGATATACACAAGCTTCAGCTGGCATACGCGGGGGATATACCTGAGAAAATCCTTGATTCAGAAAGTATACTGCATCAAACACAAAGTGGAAGTGTTATTCAATATATTGTCAGGGGTGATAGGACCACCATAATTAATAAGGTCAGAGGCACTAACCCTGTAATTCTTGATATATTGCCTCTATCTTTGGAAGAAATTTTTATTTACGAACTAGGGGGTAAAGGCTATGAAATCAATAACATCATTATTTAAAAAGGGCATTATCATTAGCGACTTAAAGCGCTTTTGGTGGGTAAGTGCACTATATGCTTTAGCTCTCTTTTTCGCCACACCTATGATGCACTTTATGAGGATGTTCACCACATCAGCTGCTGACATGGAATATATAAAGCTAAACATACAGGATGAGCTGAGATATTTGGAGGGCAGTAGTGCTATATTTCTGCTATTAGCACCTGTAATAGTAGGAACACTGTTATTTATGTATATGCAAAAATCAAAGTCAGCTTCGCTGTATCACAGTTTACCTGTGTCAAGGGCGGTTCTGTATTTTAATAGTTGCATTTCTGCAGTAATATTATTAGTTCTACCTATTTTGTTTAATGCCTTTGTGATGTTTTTTCTCAATGGCTTCACTGACTTAGCTGACATTTATTCAGCTTCAATAATATTCAGATGGGTTGGACTGCAACTGCTTTTTGGCTTGCTATTCCTTTCAATGACAATATTTACAGGGATTTTTACAGGGAATTCTGTTGCTCAGATTGTATTTGTATATATACTCAACTTCCTGCCATATTTCCTTGTAGAATTTGTAGAAGGCAACCTGCAAAGCTTACTATATGGTTTTAGATCATATTCTAATGCTTCTTTTATGGATAATCTGCCAATGAATATGCTGCTTTCTATTCAGAGAAACTTCTCTGCTAGTGTAACAGTATTATTTATTATTTTGACAATCGCTCTATTTGCTGGCGGTTTGTGGGCCTTCAAGAAAAGAAAGCCTGAAATGGCTGGTGAAGTTATTGCTTTTCGGTGGGTGAGACCAATATTTATATTTGGTGTAACCACCTGCGTTGCACTAATAGGTGGTGCATATTTTGGAAGTGTGTTTAATACAATGACTATGGAATTCACAATATTTGGATTGTTCCTGGGTTCATTATTGGCATATATAATTGTACAGATGATTACAAACAAGACATTTAAGGTGTTGAACACCTATAAGGGTTACTTAGGATTTGCGTTGGTAATGGTTATTTTACTACTGGGTGTCAGGTTTGATATATTTGGATATCAAAACAAAGTACCAGCTCCCGATAGCGTTGCAGAAGTATACTTTGGGAATAACTTATATTACTGGGAAAACAGAAATAACCCAACGTTGGCTGAGAAGGATAATCAGAATGTATTTACGGCCCAAGAAAATATAAAGGGTATTACTGCTTTTCATAAGTATATTGTAGATAGTCGCCCAAAGGACAACAAGTATAACGGAAATTATCTGATTTATAAGCTGAAAAACGGTGATGAAATCAGAAGGTATTATGAATATGATAAGTCCAAGTTTGAAGAGCAGTTGAGTCCAGTTTATAAAAGTGAGGAATATCTTCAAAATAGGTACCCTGTTTTAAAACAGACGTCAGAGGATATAAAGTATATTGAGATAAGAAATGAGAGAGTTGAAGAAAAGGACGTAATTGTATCAGACAAGGATATGCTGGCTGAGCTTCAAGCCGCTATGTCAAAGGACGTTTTAAACCTTAGTTATGGTGATATTATTAGTAATCCTTATGACAGAATAGTTACAATTTCTATTAAGGATAAAGACAATAAAGTAATAGAGTATAAGTATGGAAGCTCTTACACTAACACTAAGGAATGGCTTGAGAAAAATGGTCTCCTTGAAAAAATAATGTTAACTACTGATGAAATAGCTTCTACTAAACTAATTAACTATAATTATAAACAGAGTGGTGATGCTAGTCAGATATTTAGTGAGCCTAAAATAGTTCAGGTTTCTGATAAACAGATTGTAGAAGAACTTATTGAGTTGAGTACACAAAATAACTATGATAAGCCCAATCCGAAATATGTAAGTGTTCAATTCGAAACAAAAAACGATAGAAATTATGAATTTGCGGTTTATTATGAAAATGTTTCTGCTGATCTTCAAAAACTTATTGATAGTATAAGTAATTAGTTGGTATGATGGATTAGTTAGTAGCATATTGTTGAAATTAAATGCGTTAATGCCACTAAAATCATTTTAGTGGCATTAGTTTTAGCATAGTATTGTTTTCTAATTAATTCAAGTATCATATAGTTGGGAGCTGATTAGTGCATGGAGAAGTTCAGTATAGAACCTAGAATAGAATCTAGTAAAGAACATGGTAAAGAACATAATATAGAATCTAGTGTAGAGCCTAGTAAAGAACCTGGTATAGAACGTAGTATAGGGAATGCTAAACGACCAATTATAGCTATTCCTATCGGGGACGTAGCAGGGATTGGTCCCGAGATAGTAGTAAAGGCACTTTCGAAAGCTGATATATATGGTGTATGCAGGCCAGTAGCAGTAGGAAGTGCCAAGGTGTTAAAGGCGGCAGCAGAAATATGTGGATTGGATATCCTATTTAATTCTATAGCCAATGTTAGCGATGGTTTGTATAAAGTTGGGACAGTAGATGTAATAGATATTGATAACATTGATATGGCGGGGCTGATCTATGGTAAGGTACAAGCACAGGCAGGGCGTGCTGCATTTGAGTACATTAAAAAGTGCGTTGAAATGGCAAGTAATAAAGAGGTGTGTGCAGTAGCTACCACTCCGATAAATAAGCCTTCGCTCAAAGCGGCAGGCATAGATTTTATAGGACATACTGAGATGTTGGCAGGTTTGACCGATACTGTTGACCCGTTAACTATGTTTGAGGTAAGGGGAATGAGAGTGTTCTTCCTTACACGTCATGTTTCTCTTAGAAGGGCTTGTGATTTAATTACAAAGGACAGAATACTGGATTACATTGACCGTTGTACCAAAGCATTGAATAGTCTAGGGGTACAAAAGGGAACAATGGCCATAGCGGGGCTTAATCCGCACAGCTCAGATAATGGGCTGTTTGGAGATGAAGAGCAGCTACACATTACCCCTGCTGTTGAGCAGGCAAAATTGCTTGGCTATAGTGTTGAAGGTCCTATAGGTCCTGATTCAGTATTTCATCAGGCTTTGATGGGAAAGTATAATTCAGTTCTTTCTCTTTATCATGACCAGGGACATATCGCGACTAAAACTTTGGATTTTGAAAGAACAATTGCTTTAACTCTTGGGTTGCCATTTTTAAGAACCTCTGTAGACCATGGAACTGCATTTGATATTGCGGGGACAGGGCAAGCGAGTGACATTAGCATGACAGAAGCGATATTGCTTGCAGCAAAATATGGTCAGAGTTATCAGAATAGCATTATAAGGTACGAATAATCATTATCCTTTTAATAAATACTCTAATAACAAAAATACTCTAGCAACAAAAAGTAATGCATTGTGTATGCACTTCAGGTATTAGGTAGTACTAATACTTGCAGTGCATTAATATTTTTTTAGCAATTTGCTCATTATTTATATGTTTATTATGTGATATTATAAAGATTAGTGGATTAGTACATATAATAGATTGATTATTGAGGTATAAAATATTGATTGATTAGTGCAGTATAAAAGATTGATTGATGTTTATCACATAAGGCGGGGGTAAGTATGAACAAAAGATTTATTTTGTCTTTAGACCAGGGTACTACTAGTTCAAGAGCGGTAATTTTTGATGCTTATTCAGGTACTATAGTTGGTATGAGTAGCATACCGCTAGAACAACATTATCCTCATCCGGGTTGGGTAGAACATGATGCTAGAACCATATATGACAATCAACTATCAGTAGCAAGACAAGTGCTTCATCAGACCGGTATCAGTGCTTATAAAATTGCTGCGATAGGTATTACAAATCAACGTGAAACAGTAGTAGTATGGGATAAAAAAACAGGAAAGCCTATTTACAATGCTATTGTATGGCAGTGCAGAAGAACCTCCGCAATCTGCGATAATCTCAAAATTGAAGGACTAGCCCAGAGTATCAGAGAAAAAACAGGATTAGTGATAGATGCATACTTTTCAAGTACAAAAATCAAATGGATTCTGGATAATGTTCCTGGAGCCAGACAACGTGCTGAGAAAGGTGAACTGCTTGCAGGGACCATTGATTGCTGGCTAGCTTGGAATCTCTCGGGTGGCGAGGCACATGTTACAGATTACTCAAATGCCAGTAGAACAATGCTCTTTAACATCAAGGAGCTATGCTGGGATGATGAGTTACTTGCCGCAATGGATATTCCTAAAAATATGCTGCCAGAAGTAGTACCATCATCGGGTGTTTGTACTTATACCAAGGAGGACATTTTTGGTGTAAAGATACCTATAGCAGGTATGGCAGGGGACCAGCATGCGGCTTTATTTGGTCAGGCCTGCTTTAAGTCGGGGGATGCAAAAAACACCTATGGAACAGGCTGCTTTATCCTGATGAACACAGGCAAAACCCCTGTACAGTCAAAGAATCAATTGTTGACCACCATTGCGTGGGGTATTGGAAACGAAATAAACTATGCTTTAGAAGGTAGTGTTTTTAATGCAGGTTCTGCCATTCAATGGCTTAGAGACGGACTTAATATTATTGAAAGTGCACCTCAGAGTGATTTAGAAGCAGAAAAGGTTGCTGATACGGGAGGTGTATATG
>JAEZFR010000376.1 GCA_023417285.1 Bacillota bacterium | reverse complement strand
GTGTATCGGTATACCTGTTTAGCAGAGCCGAGGAGTCGTTTGCCCCCCAAGTTCTAAGCGCAAATGAATCGCTACCCGGAAGGGAAAATATCTCCTTTTGATTTATCAGGTCATATATCCTATACTTAAACGACGTTTTGTTGGTACCATTTTCATTCAATCCCATACCAGTGTAAAACAGAGGATATCCCCTAGGGTCAACCATTGCCGTTCCCTTTATGGTATACCCAATGTTAATAGGAGAACGCGTTGGCTTACCTGTCTCTAAATCCAAGAAATATACATGGCCATCAAACACAGGATATAAGACTTCTGTCAAATCCTTTGCCTTCATATCAGCATTTATATTCATAATGTTCTTCACATCGTCCGACCAATGTACCAATAGAGGTTGGCCTGTCCACCCTGCCCCCGGCCAGTAGCTGTTCATGGCAGAGACGGCTCCAATATCATGAGTCCAAACTATCTCAAGCTTTTTCTCTTTAATATCTCTGGTTCCATAAGACGGCCCTGTTCTATAGTTATTTCCCCTGAAGGTAGTTACCCCCTCAAGCTCGGAATACATTTCAGGAGAGCCAAAAGCAACATTATAGTCTGCCTTGTATGCAGAAGTAGTTTTACCGTTTACACTAACCCAATATCGAATATTCCCGCCATCCTTAAAGGTCTTTTTTGCAGAACCATCCTCTAGAATATTCTTGCTGACAAACCCTGGAGGGTTTTGCCACTTAATGAGTAGCTCATCGGGGTTTGTGCTCTCAGCTGGTTTTGTAGGCTGCTGAGTTGAGTCTGCAATGGTGGACTCTTGTGCACTATCTGTCCCCTTTGAAACAGTTGAATTACTCTGTATGTTTGTACTTGTAGGTGGAGTATGTTTAGTACCCAAGGCTCCTCCGAAAAATATTAGAGCTACCACTGATAGTATGCATATTACCAAAACAGCAATTATACTTGTCAGTAGCCACTTAGAACTATTCTGTCTACCCATAATAAGCCCTTTCTTTATAATCTCACTATGTAAATTATAACCATTTTGTAACGCGAAATTATACAACTAATTAATTATATCAAATTATTGCGTATATTAAAATTGCCAAAATGGCAAAATTATTATTAAGAAACGCTCTATAAATAATGTAGGAGTGATGATATGGAAGAAATATATAAATTATCTATACAACAGGTTATCGAACATACCCAAACCACAAAAACAGGACTTGGTGATGCCGAAGTAAAAGAAAGACAACAAAAGCATGGCTATAATGAGTTAGTGAATATAAAGAAAGATAGCTTCATAAAGGTTTTCCTATCACAGTTCAAAGATTTTTTGGTACTTATACTGTTGGCAGCGGGTATTGTCTCTATTTTTTTAGGAGACTCAGAGAGTGCTATCGTTATATTTCTAGTTACAATACTCAACTCCATACTTGGTACAGCTCAACACTTCAAAGCAGAAAAGTCATTAGAAGGATTAAAAAAACTATCTTCCCCCGTCGCAAAGGTAATAAGGGATAATATACGGCTGGAAATACCATCAAGGGATTTGGTCATAGGAGATATACTCTACCTAGAAGCTGGAGACTTTATTTCAGCAGATGGCAGGATAATAGAAAACTTCAGTTTACAGGTAAATGAGAGCTCGCTGACAGGAGAATCTGAAAGTATTACAAAGCACTCCGACATTATTGATGGTATAAATGTTGCCATAGGTGATAGAAAGAATATGGTGTTTTCAGGTAGCTTGGTTACTTATGGTAGAGCTCTTGCAGTGGTTACTGCTACAGGAATGAATACAGAGATCGGAAAAATAGCGACTCTCATGGAGAGTGCACAAACCAAGCAAACTCCTTTACAGGTCAGCCTTGATGCTTTTGGAAAGAAGCTGGCGATTGCAATTCTTGTTCTATGCGGCATTATTTTTGTGGTTAATGTTATAAGGGGATACACAGTCATTGATTCCTTTATGTTTGCAGTAGCGCTAGCAGTTGCAGCAATACCCGAAGCACTCAGTTCAATAGTAACAATAGTATTAGCCTATGGTACTCAAAAGATGGCAAAAGAACATGCTATTGTACGACAACTGCACGCAGTAGAAAGCCTTGGCAGTGTATCGGTAATCTGCTCTGATAAAACAGGAACACTTACACAAAACAAAATGGTGGTCAAAAAACTTTACTGCGGCTCAAAAATTAGTGAACTAGGTGAAATTGATCTGAACAATAATCTTCACAGAGTATTGATAAAAATGAGCGTATTGTCAAGTGATGCTCATATTAGTAAAGACACGGCTGTTGGAGATCCCACTGAAATTGCACTGGTTCAACTAGCAATGGATAAAGGCATAGATGTTGATAAACTTCGATATGAACACCAAAGGTTATCCGAGTTGCCGTTTGACTCAGAAAGAAAATTGATGAGTACGTTACACTATATTGAAGGCAACCACGTAATGTTTACAAAGGGTGCTGTAGACGTAATTCTTGATAGGGTAACACATATTGCATCGGACAGTGGAGAAAGAAAAATTACCGAACAAGATATCAACAGCATCGAAGATATTAATCACCAGCTTTCCTCAAAAGGACTGAGAGTTCTTGCTTTTTGCTACAAGACCTTTCCACAGCAAGTGGAGCTTACCCTACAGGACGAAGATGACATGGCATTTCTTGGTCTAATCGCTATGATAGACCCGCCAAGACCAGAGTCAAAGCAGGCTGTTGCAGATTGTATTGTAGCTGGAATTAAACCTGTAATGATCACAGGTGACCATAAGGTTACTGCATCAGCTATTGCCAAGGAAATTGGTATTCTAACCGATAATACCAAGGCTATAGAAGGTAGTGAAGTAGAAAACATGTCCGACGAGCAGTTGCGTTCCGAAGTACAAAATGTAGCTGTGTATGCAAGAGTATCACCCGAACATAAAATTAGAATAGTAAGAGCGTGGCAGGACATTGGGAACGTTGTAGCAATGACGGGCGACGGAGTAAACGATGCACCGGCTTTAAAGCAGGCTGATATTGGTGTGGCAATGGGTAAGGTGGGTACA